>NZ_JBQCIE010000113.1:0-43375 GCF_051954055.1 Humibacter sp.
TCTTACCTGCCGGTTTGTTGTCGCCATTGTTTTGTAATGCGGGGTGCGTGTGTGGTGGGCGCGCCCCCGGTTGGGCGCCGTCGAGGCGCCGCTCCTCGGCCACCGCCGCGACGAGCGCCCTTGGAAGAACGCACCAGCCGAGGCCGATGCCCGGCCCCAGCGCCTTGCTGGCCGTTCCGACGTAGACGACCCGATCCGGCGACAGCGACTGCAGCGCCCCGATGGCGCGCCGATCGAAGCGGAACTCGCCGTCGTAGTCGTCCTCGATCACGAGGCCGCCCGTGCGCTCCGTCCACTGAACGACGGCCGCGCGGCGGGCGGGACTCAGGGCGACGCCGATCGGGAACTGGTGCGCCGGGGTGAGCAACACGGCATCCGCGTTCAAGTCACCGAGTCTCTCGACATCGGCTCCGGAGTCGTCGACGGGCAGCGGCACGACCTCCAGTCCGAGTGCGGCGAGGATGTGCCGATGGGGCTGATGCCCGTACTCCTCGACGGCGACGCGGCGAGCGCCGGCTGCCACGAGCGCGCGTCCGACGAGCCGCACCGCGTGCCCTGCCCCGTGCGTGACGTGCACCGCCGCAGGGTCGGCCACGACGCCTCGGGCGCGTCCGAGATAGGTCGCGAGCGCCCGCCGAAGAGGCTCGACGCCCGCGGGATCGCCGTAGCCGAACGCGGAGACCGGCGCCGCGGAGACGGCACGCCGCATCGCCGAGCCCCACGCGGATCGCGGAAACGCGGAGGTGTCGGGGATGCCGGCGCGCAGGTCGAGTCGGATGCCTGCGCCGGCGTGCTGGACCGGCGGTCCGGCATCGTCTGCCGCGGCAATGCGGGCGGATGAGCCTGCCCCGTGCGCCACCCACGTGCCCGCCCCGGTGCGCGCCTCGAGCCACCCCTCGCCCACCAGCCGGCCGTACACCTCGGCGACGCTGTTGCGGGCGATACCGAGGTCGCGGGCGAGGCTGCGCGTGGCAGGCATCCGTGTGCCGGAGGCGAGGCGTCCGTCGCGGATCATGTCCCGCATCGCAGCCTCGAGCGAGTCCGTCTTGCGTCGCGGATCGACCGCGAGGTGCAGGTCGATGCCGGCGACGGACGAGACCTCGGTGGGCGAATTGGCCCAGGCATCCGTCATAGGAATGGACTGTAGCAGCGCGCCACTTGCGTCGTACGGTGAAGACATGAGCGAGACCGAGACCATCACCCCCGCCGGCGCGACCGGCACCACCGACGAGATCGTCCTTCCCGCCGTACGCTTCGACTTCGACGAGCTGGCGCCCGGCTTCTCGCGCGCACTCGCGCACCTCGATCACGCAGCCGTCGTCGAGCTCGACGCTGCGGGCATCCCCACCGGCTTGAGGCACCTGGTGAAGCTGCGGGCGTCGCAGCTGAATGGATGCTCGTACTGCGTCGACATGCACTCGCGAGACGCCCGCGACTCCGGCGAGTCGTTCCAGCGCATCGCCGCGGTCGCCGTCTGGGAGGAAGCGCACTTCTTCACCGCGCGTGAGCGCGCCGCGTTCGAGCTGACGGATGCCGTCACGCGCGTCTCCGAGACCCACGTTCCGGACAGCGTCGTCGCCCACGCACTTGCGGTGTTCTCCGAGAAGGAGGTGTCCGCTCTGCTGGCGCTGATCGTGTCGATCAACGCTTGGAACGAGATCGGCGTGACGGCGCGATGCTGGCGGGCTCGGGTCGAGGGTTGAACGAGGACCGGTCGGCTCAGATTCGCTGAAGATGCGGTCGCGGCCCCTCGAGGCGAGCGATCGCGACCTTGACCTCGACGAGTTCGTCCTTCACGCCTGCCACCTCGCGCCTTACGTCTGCGATCTCTGCTTCGACTTTCTCGAACCGGGCATCCACCTTCTCGAACCGCTCGTCTACCTTGTCGAATCGTGCGTCCATGCGCTTCGTCTGGTGCGCGAGCATGCCCCCGACCCCGCCCAGCACCGACACGGCGAAGGCGAACAGGGCGATGATCATTCCGATCACGTCGGCGGACACGAACACCCTCCCATTCTGCCCGTCCGACCGCGGGCACACCAGCGACAGTACGACTCCGCGAGGACCGCGCGCGGCGAGCGGCGCCCACTGTGGAGAGCCAGCGAGAGCCCGCCATGTGGAGGGCGAGGCGGCTGACGTCAGCCGGCCGTCGGCTCCAGCGCACGCGCCGCAAGGTAGTCCTCCCACGTCGCCGTTCCACGCTCGGAGCCGGTCGACACGATGGCATCGTGCAGCACCGCCTTCGCCGCCCTGCCGGGCAGGCCGACCGACACGATCCAGCGCCGACGCCCGACCGAGCGCAGGTAGGCGCGGATCAGTTCGTGCGAGTCATACACCCGTGGGCCACCGAACTCGGGCACGTAGCCGGCGGGCTCCCCTTCGGCGAGCGCGACCAGCCGATCCGCGACCTCTTCTGCGGCGACCGGTTGCACGTGCATCCGCTTCGGCAACGGCACGATCGGAAGCTTCGCCACGGACTGCGCGACCGGGTACACGAGCGTGAAGAACTGCGTCGCGCGCAGTGTCGTGAACGGGATGCCCGACCGCTCGATCACGAGCTCGCCCTCGCGCTTCTGCGCGAAGTACTCGAACATGGCGTGGTCCGTCTTGGAGCGCACGGGCACCCGGCCGGCGCCCGCGACGGAGATGTAGACCAGGTGGCGGACGCCTTCGCGCCGCGCGGCATCCACGAGCTGTCGTGCCTTCTCGCCGTCGCCCTTCTGGGCTCCGGCGCAGTGCACGATGAGGCCGACACCGGCAACGGCATCCGCCACGCCCTCTCCCGTGTCCAGGTCGCCCGAGACATACTCGACGTCGTCGCGCGGCCCTGACCCCCGCCGGCTGGCCACCCGCACGGCGTGTCCGTGGTCGCGCAGGCGGTTGACCACGAGCGAGCCGAGTGTGCCGGCGCCGCCCGTGACGAGCACCGTTCCGCTCCGGCGGTCGCCGTCCGAGCTGTGAATGATTGGGCCGTCGATGTCTGAGCCGCGGCTGTCTGAACTGGATGCGGTCATGAGCTGCCTTTCGTCGTGCGACGAGCCTTGCGGCCGCCGCGGATTTCGCGTACACCCCTTCGATGCGCGAAGCCGACAGAATGTGACAGATGACCGCGACCACGGAGCTCGAGCACGCTTTCACCGCGCTGCAGCCGCTACTTCGCTCGCTCGCCTACCGCATGCTCGGCTCGTTCAGCGACGCCGACGACGCCGTGCAGGAGACCTGGCTGAGCGCATCCCGCGCGGATGTCTCCGACGTGCGCAACCTGGATGCCTGGCTCACTACCGTCGCCGGTCGCGTGTGCCTCATGATGCTGCGGTCGCGACGCACCCGCGATGCCGTCTCGCTGGATGCCGAGCTCGGAGCGACCGACGGCATACGCGTTCCGGACGCCGCGATCGTCTCCGACGCGTCCCTGCACTCCTCGCCCGACGCCGCCGCGGCTGCCTCCGAGTCGGTCGGTCTCGCCATGCTGATCGTGCTCCAGGCGCTGAAGCCCGACGAGCGGCTCGCGTTCGTGCTGCACGACACGTTCGCGCTGCCGTTCGACGACATCGCGCAGATCCTCGAGGTCACGCCCGCGTCCGCTCGGCAGCTCGCGAGTCGCGCAAGGGCGAAGGTGCGCACCGCGCCGGCACCCGATCCCGACCGGCGTCGGCAAAGAGCCGCAGTCGACGCGTTCTTCGCGGCCGCCCGCGACGGCGACTTCGACGCGCTGCTGAAGGTGTTGCATCCGCAGGTGATGCTGCGGTCGGACGGCGGCGAGCTGCGGGCATCCGCGACCGCGATCATCCGTGGACCTCGCGCCATCGCGAGCCAGGCCATGATGTTCACGTCGTTCTCGCCGTACCGCAAGGATGCCTGGATCAACGGCGCCGCGGGCGTCGCGATCGTGGGCCCGCACGGGCCGATCTCGGTGATGGCCTTCACGGTCGTCGACAGTGTCATCGTCGAGATCCAGGTGCTCGCCGATCCGGAGCGGTTGGCCGCGCTGCTACCGGGCGACCTGCTCGGCGACCGCTGACGACGCTGGGCTGCGACGGGGCTCGCGGCCAGCGGAACGGGGAGCCGCGCGAGCACAGCCCGCGCGGCGCTGGGGTCGCGGTGAGAGCCCACCGGGCTCTCACTTTTAGCTCCACCGCGCATGAGAGACTGGACCCGCCCGAGTTCGCGGGCGCGTCCCCACTCTCAGGAGCACACTTCCAGCATGTGCGGCATCGTCGGCATCGTTTCTACCGAGCCGGTCAACCAACTGGTCTACGACAGCCTCCTTCTACTGCAGCATCGCGGGCAGGACTCCACCGGAATCGCCACGGCGGAGGGGAGCACATTCCACATCCACAAGGCGCGCGGGCAGGTGCGTGAGGCCTTCCGTACGCGCGACATGCGCTCGCTGCTCGGCACGATGGGACTGGGCCACGCTCGCTACACCACGAAGGGCGACGCGGCCAACGAGCAGGAGGCGCAGCCGTTCTATGTGAACGCACCGTACGGCATCATCCTGGTGCACAACGGCAACCTCACGAACACGCGGGAGCTGGCGAACGACCTGTTCCACATCGACCGTCGCCACGTGAACTCCACGAGCGACACGGAGCTGCTGCTGAACGTGCTCGCTACCGAGCTGCAGGGTCAGGTCAGCGGCCTCGAGTTCGATCCCGACCAGGTGTTCAACGCCGTTGAGCAGGTTCACGAACGCGTCGAGGGCGCCTACGCGGCGATTGCCATGATCGCCGGCCAGGGGCTGCTCGCGTTCCGCGACCCGTTCGGCATCCGTCCGCTCATCCTGGGGCGCAAGCCCGCCGGGCTGGTGGGCGACGAGTGGATCGTCGCGTCGGAGTCGGTGGTGCTCGAGGCGCTCGGCTACGAGGTCGTGCGGGATGTCGCACCGGGCGAGGCCGTGTTCATCACGCTCTCCGGCGAGTTGTACTCGCGTCAGTGCGCGAAGAACCCGGTGCTGATCCCGTGCTCGTTCGAGTACGTGTACCTGGCCCGTCCGGACTCCGTGATGAACGGCATCTCGGTGTACGAGGCGCGGCTGCGGCTGGGTAATCGGCTCGCCGACACGATCGCCAGGTACGCACCGCTCGGCGACATCGACGTCGTCATGCCGATCCCGGACTCGTCACGACCAGCGGCGTCCCAGGTGGCCCAGAAACTCGGCATCGAGTACCGCGAGGGCTTCTACAAGAACCGCTACGTCGGCCGCACGTTCATCATGCCGGGACAGGCACAGCGCAAGAAGAGCGTTCGGCAGAAGCTGAACGCCATGTCGAGCGAGTTCAAGGGCAAGAACGTGCTCATCGTCGACGACTCGATCGTTCGTGGCACCACGTCGAAGGAGATCGTGGACATGGCGCGGGCGGCGGGCGCGAACCAGGTGACGTTCACCTCGGCGGCGCCGCCGGTGCGGTACCCGCACGTCTACGGCATCAACATGCCGAGCCGTGGCGAGCTCATCGCTGCCGGACGCAAGATCCCCGAGATCGCGCTCGAACTCGGCGCCGACAGCCTCATCTACCAAGAGGTGGGCGACATGAAGGATGCCATCCTCGAGGGTCAGGACGTCGTCACCGACCTCGAGATGAGCTGCTTCACCGGCGACTACGTCACCGGAACGGTCACGCCCGAATACCTCGAGTGGGTGGAGCGCACGCAGCTCAGCTGAGCGCTACTCGCCGTCGCGCGGGCGGTCGTCGGCCGCTTGTTCCGGGCGAGAGACCGCGTTCTCGGCGTGCTCGGCCTCGGCCGGAAGCTCGCCCAAGTCGGGGAGCTCCGGGGTGTCGTCGGAGGCATCCGTCGTGCGAACGTCGATGCGGTCGGCGACCACGGTGCGCTCGGTGTGCTTCGTGACGGCGGATGCGATGATCGCGGCGATCGCCCCCAGGCCGACGCCAACGGCCACGGCACCCAGCAGTACGAATCCGAACACCGTGTTGCGGTCGTAGCCCTCGCCCTGCGGGAACGAGTACGTCGCGATGAACGCGGCGACGGCGAAGACCGCTCCGCCGAGCACCATGAATCGGCCGTACCGCGGCGTGCGGCGCACGCGCACCTCGTGCTCGGACGCCACGACCGCCTCCTCACGGACCGGCTCGCGGGCGGTTTCATCGGCGGATGTCTCGCCCTCGGCGGCCCCGTCGGCGGCGTCGTCGGTCGGCGCACCCTCGTGGGCACCACTCTCCGCTGCATCGCCCATCCGAGCATCGCTCGCCGAAGCGCTCACGCCTTCGGCCGAGGCGGTGGCGTCGTCATCGGAAGGATTGCGGGGGTCGCGAGGCACTCATCCATTCTCACGCATGCCACCTGTGCCACAGATCGGCGCCTTCGACGTGCGCTCGGCCGCTCAGCGCGGTCGATACACCGGCAGGTACGGCTCGAGGGTGGCGCGAGTACCGGAGGCGTGGACCGCACCGGATGCCTGCGCCTCGACCCACGAGGAGCGCCCGGTGGCCAGTGCGAGCCAGGTTGCCGCATCCATCTCGACCACGTTCGGGGGTGTTCCGCGCGTGTGCCGGGGACCCTCGACGCACTGCACGGCGCCGAACGGTGGCACCCGCACCTCGACCGAGTTTCCCGGCACCTTGTCGGCCAGTGCCTGCAGCAGGTAGCGCACCGCCGTCGCCGTGGCGTCGCGCGATGCGGATGCCTGCAGCGCCTCCGTCACGGCCGCCATGCCGTCCACTTCGCTGATGCGTACCCTGGCCATGCCGTTTACGAATTGTGCTCGCGGAACCATCCGACGAGCGCGTTGGCGTGCCCGTGGCCGATGCCGAACTCGTTCTTCAGGTATGCGACCTGCTCCATGTGCTTACGGTCGGCGACCTTCTCGAGTTCGCGCATCCAGTGCTCGATGGGCTGCCCGTACTTCTTCTCGATGGAGGGGAAGTATGACGCCGGCCCGGTGACTTTCTCGTCGGCCATGCGTCCATCCTGCCCGGTCGCAGCCAGACGTGCGCCCCCAGCCACGCCCTAGCATGGGCAGCGTGAGGATTCTCGTACTGGGCTCGGGCGCGCGTGAGCACGCCATCATCCGCGCGTTGCTGGCCGAGGATGCCGACCACGACATCACGGCGGCTCCCGGCAACGCGGGCATCGCCGACGATGTGCGCACGATCGGCATCGACCCGAACGACGGTGTCGCGGTGGCCGGATACGCGGAGGCGCACGGTGTCGAACTCGTCGTGGTCGGACCGGAGGCGCCGCTCGTCGCGGGTGTGAGCGACGCGGTGCGGGAGCGGGGCATCCCGGTGTTCGGTCCGAGCAAGGCGGCCGCCAAGCTCGAGGGCTCGAAGGCGTTCGCGAAGCGCATCATGGAAGCCGCCGGCGTACCGACCGGCAGGGCCGAGGTCGCCGGAACCCTCGACGAGGCGCGCGAGACGATCGACCGCTTCGGCGCACCGTACGTCGTGAAGGCGAACGGCCTTGCCGCCGGCAAAGGAGTGCTCGTCACCGACGATCGGGATGCCGCACTTGAGCACGCGAGGCAGTGGCTGGAGCACGGAACCGTGCTGATCGAGGAGTTCCTCGCCGGCCGTGAGGTGTCGCTCTTCCTGCTCAGCGACGGTGAGCACGTGCTCCCGCTCTCGCCGGCGCAGGACTACAAGCGACTACTCGACGGCGACGAGGGCCCGAACACGGGAGGCATGGGCGCGTACTCCCCGGTGCCGTGGCTCGAGGAGAACTTCGTCGACGAGGTGATCAAAACGATCGCCCTGCCGACCATTCGCGCGATGGCCGAGGAGCAGACGCCGTTCATCGGGCTCCTCTACTGCGGCCTCATCGTGACGGATGCCGGCCCTCGCGTCATCGAGTTCAACGCGCGCTTCGGAGATCCCGAGACGCAGGTGGTGCTGCCGCGGCTCGTGACCCCCCTCTCCGGCCTGCTGTACGCGGCGGCAACGGGCGAGCTCGGCGGGGTCCCGCGGCCGGAGTTCGCCCTGGATGTCGCCGTCGGCGTCGTGCTGGCGAGCGAGGGGTACCCGGAAGCGCCGGTGACCGGGCGGGCGATCCTCGGGATGGATGCGGCATCCGCCGTTCCCGAGGTACAGCTCCTGCACGCGGCGACCGACATCGCTGCGATCGCGACGGATGCGACCTCGAGCTGGTCAACGGAGACGCTCGTCACGTCCGGCGGACGGGTGCTCACCGTCGTGGCGCTCGGCTCCACTTTCGACGAGGCGCGCGAGCGCGCCTACGAGGCGATCGGAAAGCTCACGATCGAGGGCGGACAGTTCCGCACCGACATCGCTGCCGCCGTCGCGCCCGCGGCGCACTGACGCTCCATCCCACATCGCGCCCGGTTCAGGTCGCAGTTTCTGTCGTCTCAGGCCGCTCAGAACGACAGAAACTGCGACTTGAAGTTGGAGGGCGGGACGCTCAGGCCCCGATCGGCGGGTCGACGAGCAGTGCGACGCGCTCGGTGAGGTATGCGTCGAAGCCGGTGAGGGCATCCGGGCTCGACGGCATCCAGCGCACGAGGGCTTCGCCGTCGTGCACGGTGACAGGGCCGGAT
Source organism: Humibacter sp. (assembly GCF_051954055.1). Lineage (NCBI taxonomy): Bacteria > Bacillati > Actinomycetota > Actinomycetes > Micrococcales > Microbacteriaceae > Humibacter > Humibacter sp. The sequence continues at coordinate 8,513 of NZ_JBQCIE010000113.1, forward strand.
GCCCCGGCCAGGCTCGCATCGAGCGGAATGGGCGCCGCGTCGAAGTTCACGCTCGTGCCCGGTGGGTAGTGACCGCGGAACGCGGCGACGCGCAGCTGCCGCCGTCGCTCTGCGGATGCCGCGATGAAGGTGGTTCGTCCGGGCTCGTGGGCGCGAGTGAGGGATCCGGTCGCGAAGAGAGCGGGTGAAGGCGCTTGTATGTCGGCCGCTGCGTCTCCTGTGGTCGACGCCGTCTCATCCGCCCCCTCGGCCATGAGCAGCAGCACTCCCAGTCGCCACACGGTGCCCAGCGGGCGCAACCGCTCGGGACGCGGCACGAGCAGCACACGTGTCGGCGGCACGTATTCCGCGAGGGCCTCAGTGCGTGCTCCGGCGGCAGCGAGGCGTGCGGCAGCATCCGTGAGCGCGACGCGCACCCGCGCGATGGCCGCCTCGTCGGCCGCCGACATGGTGACCCTCACGATGCGATGCCGCCGCCTCAGCCCAGGAGGCGGTCGAGGTAGGCGTTGCGGAAGACGCCCTGCGGATCGTACTTCGCGACAAGTGCGCGGAAGTCGTCGAACCGCGGATACTGCGACGGCACCACGCCGTTCACGTCGAGGAACAGCTTGCCCCAGTGGGGGCGCGCACCCAGCGGGAGCAGGGCATCCTCGATCAAAGGCAGAACCGCCTCGACGCCGGCCTGATCGCGCTTCCAGGTGAAGTGGATGCCCAGCACGTCGCGCTCGTATGTGGAGCTGAGCCACAGGTCGTCGGCGGCGACCGTGCGCAGCTCGGTCACCTGCAGCACCGGGGCGATCCGTTCCGCGAGCGGAAGCAGTGCCCGAAGCGCCTCGACGGCCCGCTCGCGCGGCACGAGGTATTCGCTCTGGATCTCCTCGCCGTTCGAGGGCGTGAACGCCAGTTTGAAGTGCGGGAGCCGGTCGTACCAGGGCCCGGCGACGCCGAACTGGTCGGTGCACGCTGTGGCGTCGACGCCGGGCAGTGGATGCCGCTTCTCGGTCGCGCGCGCGGACCCGAAGAACGTCTCGGGTGCTTCGGGCGCGTCATCCCGCACGGCCCGCTTCAGCCACACCTGCTGCACGCCGCCGACCCAGCCGGTGAACATGCTCACGCTGTACGACGCGGACGTGATGGCGTCGAGGTTCTCGAGAACGGTGGGCCAGTCGAGCCCGTCGTACACGGTCTGCGCGACCTCGAACGTCGGCACGACATCGAGCGTGACGGCGGTCACGAGGCCGAGCGCACCGAGTCCGACCACGGCGCCGGCGAAGTCCTCGTCCCCGCGGCGCAGCACACGGAGCTCGCCGGTTCCGTCGACGAACTCGATCGCGCGCACGACCGCGGCCAGGTTCTGGTTGCGGTCACCCGACCCATGTGTCGCCGTCGCGATCGCCCCGGCGACCGAGATGTGCGGCAGGGAGGCGAGGTTCGGAAGGGACCAGCCACTGGCATCCAGCTGCTCGGCCACGTCGCCGTACCGCGTGCCGCCCGACACCGTCACGGTGCGCTCGGCCTCGTCGAGCTCGTACCGCGGTGGGAGCGCGGTCATCGCGATCAGGTCACCCGAGGTGTCCGCGATGTCGTTGAAGCAGTGCCGGGTGCCGAGTGCGCGTACGCGTCCACCGGATGCCGCCGCGTCGCGAACGGCGCGCTGCACCGCCTCGACGGATGCCGGATGCACCACCCCGCTCGCCCGATACGCGTAGTTGCCCGCCCAGTTCGTGCCTACCGATTCGGCCACGTCGCCTCTCCTTGCCGCATCGCTCGCGCGATGCTCCCATGCCATCGATGCATCGCTTTCCGTGCACCGAGTGCAAGCGTATGCGGTCCCTCGCTGACAGCGGCCGGCATCAGACGGCGATTTGTAGCGAGCAAAAACAATTATGCAGTAGCCGTGGGACCGACGCCAGGCTCCGCACTGCGCCCCGGCCGCACAAGCCCCGACTCATAGGCGAACACGACGGCCTGTACCCGATCCCGGAGACCGAGTTTGGCAAGAATGCTCGTCACGTGCGACTTCACGGTGGCCTCGCCGAGAAAGAGCAATCCTGCGGTCTCGGCGTTGGACATTCCCTGCGCGATCGCGACGAGCACCTCTCGTTCTCGAGGCGTGAGAACGTCCAGTTCGGTGATGCGGTCAGGTGACGGCGCCGCGGCAAAGGCATCCATCAACTTGCGCGTGACGGCCGGCGACAGCAGAGCCTGCCCGCTGTGCACCATACGCACCGCCTCGGCGAGCCCCTCCGCGGGACCGTCCTTGAGAAGGAATCCGGCCGCGCCTGCGCGAAGGGCTCCGTACACGTACTCGTCGGTCTCGAAGGTCGTCAGAGCGATCACCTTCGCGGAACTCGACGACACGATGCGACGCGTCGCCTCGATCCCGTCCAGGACGGGCATGCGTAGGTCCATCAGCACGACATCGGGATCATGCAGTCGTACTTGCGCGATGGCCTCGTCGCCATCCGCAGCTTCACCCACGACTTCGATATCGCACTGAGTCTGCAGGATCGAGCGCAGACCACCGCGCACGAGTCCTTGGTCGTCGACGACGAGAACCCTGATCGGGCGTGAAACCGCAGCATTGGATGCGCCCTGTGCCTCATCGGAGAGCGATCCGCTGCTGCTGGCCACGCCGCTCACGATCCCGCCTCGATAGGAAGCGTTGCTACCACGCGGAAGCCGCCGTCGACCGTGCGTCCCGCGTCGAGCCGGCCGCCGAACAGCCGAGTGCGCTCGCGCATTCCGACCAGACCGTGATGACCGCTTCCGCGGCCGGACTCTGCGCCTGGTCCGTTCCGCACCTCGACCTCGACCGCGCCGGCGAGGTATCTCACGCGCGCTCTGACGGGTGCGGCAACCGCGTGTGCTGCCGCGTTGGTCAGGCTCTCCTGCAGGATGCGATAGGCAGAGACATCGACGCCCAGCGGAAGTTGCCGAGGTGCACCCTCCACGGCGTAATCGATGCTCATGCCCGCGTCCGACAGCTGAGCCACCAAACGAAATGCTCCGGCCAGCGAGGGCTGGGGATCCAGCTCCTTGCGCTCTTCGTCCCGAAGGAGCCCGAGCATCCGCCGCATCTCGGCGAGCGCTTCACGACCCGTGCTCTCCACCGAGTTCAGTGCACGCTCACTAGAGGCGGGATCGCTGCGCAGCGTCAGTCGCGCCGATCCGGACTGCACCACCATGACGGTGACGCAGTGCGCGACGACATCGTGAAGCTCACGAGCGATGCGATCGCGTTCCTCCCTGATCGCATTGGCCGTTCGAAAGGATTCCGCCGCCTCGACTTCGGCGAGACTCTCACGAAGCGCGCGCCGCGTGGTCGCCCACGAGCGCAGCACGAGCCCGATGCCCCAGGCCGCGATCATGACAGTGAGATCGATCTCGAGGTCATTGAGGTTGAAGAAGCCGGGAATCACGAGTGAGTACACGCCGACCAGAGCGAGCGGCGGTGCGATGCTCCACCACTGCAGCGGGTGTTGCGCGTGCCGCGCGGCGCTGTACACGACCACGAGGATCACACCGAGACTCCACAACACGACCGGAGCATCGAGCAGCACGCGGAATCCCGCCATCATGGAGATGGTCACGATGAGCGCCGTGAACGGCCGAATGCGACGGAACGCGATCGGGAGGGCTGCTGCGATGACCGCGGCCACCTGGACGGGAACGCTCGCGCGGGATTCGTAGACGCTATCCGGAAGGGCCAGAACCTCGAAGGTCGACCCAGCCGCCAGCAAGGCAGCCAGCGAACCGTCGATGGCAATCTCGCCTGGCCGCACGAGCTGCGACGCCCGCCGCGCGACCGCTTCCTGGGCGGACACGGCACCAGTGTAAGCGGCACCATTCCGGCCGTGGATCCCCCATGGGGAGGGGACGTTCTCCGCCACGAGTCGGATCCGAAGCCGTTGTTTCGCCTTGCCGCCCACCTCCCGTCGGCGGACCGAGAAGAGACCTTGGGCCGTGGCTCCAAACGCCCGGAGATCGCAGGATCGTCAGCGTCGTCAACCGGATTTCCGAGACGACCGCAACGGAAGGATCCGAGATGAATGAGACCCACGACGCCAAGAGCGTCTCCACCACCCGTCGCATACTGCTGGGCGTGACGATGATCGTTGCCCCGGTGCTTCTGCTGTTCGGGCACCTGCTGACCGTGTCGGCCGATTCCGGAACCGACGAGCTCATCCAGGGCGTGAGTGCCGCGACCACCCTGTATGTCGCCTCGACGATCATGATCGCCTTCGGCGTTCTGCTGCTGCCGGTCGCCTTCGTCGGGATGATGCGCTTCGCTCCGGCGCGGGGCGGCACGATGGTGACGATCGGAGCCGCCCTGGCCACGGTCGGGGCCATAGGCGCCGGCGCCGGAAACGCCATGTTCGGCATGGTCCTGGGTTCGCTATTGCCTAGTCACCCGGCTCTGGCGAAGCAGGTCATCGCAGTCGCAGGAGACTCGGCGGCCGCGACCTGGCAATGGCAGGTGTTCTACCTCTTCCCCGTCGGTCTCGTGCTCATGACCATCGGGCTGATCCTGGCCAGGCGACTACCAGTGTGGCTGCCGGTCACACTCGGCGTCGGGACGTTGCTGCTTCTGGTATCCGGCGCCGGCGGGCTCGTCACGTTCCTGGAGTTGCTTCCGCTGGGAGTCGGTCTGGCCGCCCCCGGCGTTGTGCTCATCGCTCGGCCTCATCGTGGGCTGCCGGAGCCCGTCGCTTCGGGAGCGATCGCCGGCATCTGATTCTGGGCCGTTGCGCCCGGCTGCCTCACCGCGCTCCTTCACCTGCTGGCCAACATCTCCGGATGGCGACGACGCCATAGTGCCCTCGAAGGATCGTCTATTCGAGGGCACCATGACATCGCCCTGTCCGCGCGTTCAGGACCTGCTGAAGCGCGCCACGAATGTCTTCCCCGCGGCTCCCTTGACCGCGACTCGAATGCTCACACGCGACTTCGTCTGGAGCACGCTCACCCCCGGGTCGACTGAGACGACGCGGCTCGCCGAGCCCTGCACCATCACCGTCACATCGCCGGTGAGGCGCTGCGTCGGGTCGCTTACCGCAATCGCCAGCTGGCCGGCCTTGCGGCTGACGACGACGGAGACCGGCGCATCGACCGAGATGCCGTTCGTGATGGGTGCGCTCGCATCCCAGAAGTTGGCCATGGTAATTCCGTCGCGGCTTGCCGCTTGCACGAGATCGGTGTTCGCGAGAATTGTGACGTCGGCCATCGTCTGCGCCGCAGTTTCGACCTCCGCCTGCGTGGCACCGGGAAGCTGGATGTAGGCGTAGCTGTCGTTCTGCGGATCGACGCCGTGATCGAACCAGAAGGTGATGAATCGGCGACTGTATGCCGTCTCGTCTTCATAGGTTCCGCGGTTATCCATGTCGGTCCAGCGTCCGGTGCGGTCTTCGCGGATCGCCTGGATCTGAGTGCCCGCGACCGGGAACAAGTAGCCGCCGGTGTTCGGGATGTATGCCCAGTTGGGCGTGAACGTCGTCGGCGCACTACCGACCCTGGTGAACTGCGCGCCGTCTAGTACGGGGATCGTCTTACCGTTCGGCCCGATGTTGCGCTGCTCGATGATCGTCTCAATAGTGTTCCCATCGGTGCTCGTGACGTCCGCACCGAGGCACACGATGGCGTCGTCGAGGCAGAACCAGGATTTCCGCGCTCTGAGCGGCTGGGTCTTGAAGGCCAGCCCCATTCCGACCGCCGCATTTCCATCGAGGAGTGCGCCGCCCGCCCACGTGTTCGTGACGGTCGAGCGCTGCGGTTTGCCGAGCACCGGCTGCTTCTGAACCACGGTGGTGCCCGGAATTCGGCACTTGTTGGCGGTCGGCCACCACTCGTTCGCCCAGTGGCCGAGTTGATTCGGCAGGAATAGGTAGACGGCGCCTTCGCCTTGATACCACCCCATGCGGTTCTCGCCGTTGGCGGACTCATAGGGCCGGATCGCCGTGGTCTCCATTGCAAACCCCATCGCAAAGCCAGGGCGACGGTGGACGGCGCGAGCCATCGAGGTCGCGACCACCGAGCGCGTGGACTCCGCCGCGGCCGGGATGCTGCCGTCGTTCATAAGCTGCCGTCCGAGCACGACCGAGGGCAACGCCACCTGCTGAATTGGTACAGGGTCGTAGGTGAAGAAGCTCGGCTGCTTCTCACCTGGCGTGCTGCCAGCGAACGTGTACGAGTCGTAGGCAGCCAGCCAGCCCTTTAGCTGCGCGCGGAGAACGCGCGCATTGTCGATGGGGAATGCCCCCGCGAGCTGCAACAGCACCCCTAGCGCGAGGCGACCGATCCGGCGATCGGTCTCGTAGAAGCGCGAGATGCCCCGACCGTGCAACATGTCCATGAAACCGCCGCCGTAGATCCACGGCGCGAAGTTGTTCTGCGTCCAGTCGAACACCTCCGCGGTCTGCGCGGTTGAGAACGCCCACGGGGTGCCGACGGCGGACACCATCATGTAGCTGAGCACCTGCAGCAGCGACACCCCGTAGCCGGCTGTGTACGCGTAGTACACGTGTTGGACGAAGCCGCCATCCGGGTACATGCCGTCGCCCGATGTTGCGTAAGGGAAGATCGTCTCGAGTTTGAGCCGCGCGCTGTCGATCGTCGCCTGATCCCGGCTCAGCGCGCCGCGCAGCATCGTTACTGCGCAGGCCCAGTTCCGGTTCGCCCCTGTGGAGGTAGCGCCCCCCGTTATAGCTGGGTCCGGCTCGTAGTGCTTGATCGCAGCCATGGCCGTGGCGATCTGATCGGCGGACAGGTCGTCGTACATCAGCACACAGACGTCGTTGAGTGCCTGCGGAGTGCCGATCTGCCAGTCCCACCAGTTGTCGGTGTAGTTCACCGTGTTGTAAGTATTGGCAAGGAACCAGTCGAACGCCGAGAGGATGTCTGCCTTGAGCTGGGAGTCGTTTGCGAGCGACGACCCGGGCGTCTTCAGCCCGAGCGCGAGCTGGCGCAGCCGGACAATGGTGCTCGTCATCAGGGCCGACGTCCGGCTGACCGAGATGTCGAGATCTTTCCACAGGTAGGTACGCGTGTCCGAAGTGTTCAGAGGGGTCGCCCCGCGCCAGAACTCGCTCGCAACGGCGGCCGTGTCCTGCACATACTTCACGAGCACAGCATCCGTAGAGTCATAGTCCGTCACCATGGTGGCCAGCCACTGCAGGCGGAATCTGTCGAAGTCGTCGCCGGTGGCGGCACGGGCCGGTGCCCTCCAGGGCGCTACGAACGTGTCGGTCGCGGCCAAGGTAGCGGCGGCAATCGCGCCGGCCATGAGCGTACGGCGCGAGATGGATAAGGGCATAGCCCCCTCTTGAGTCATTCGGACCTCCGTTGGTTATTAGGACGCCTTAAGAAATCGGCGGCCGTTGTAATTCCTGATAGTTGCGACGAGATGATTCGATGTCAAATAGTAATTCCTATTACCAGGTTGGTAATAATGGGTAATTCCCGCACATCTGCAACGGGCAATACAGCACCGACGCCGTAATACGCAGGGTTTCCACGTCGATATTCGGATTTACGTGAATCGTGTCTATTCTTTTGAATCCAAGACTGGTCAAGACGCCGGGCAAGCGTGACCCAATCGCGAAGGTGCCACACGCTATGTCGCGTCGTTGCCGCCTCTCGGCTTCGCTTCACCTCGAGTCGCGCTCCGGTCAGCCCTTCAGACCGGTCTGCGCAAGACCCTCAACGAATTGCCGCTGGGCGATCACGAACACGATGAGCACCGGGACGGCAGTCATCGTCGCGGCGGCGAGCTGAACGTTCCACATCGGTCCGCTATATGGGTCGACGTAATGCGTGAGCGCCTCCGGCAGTGTGAAGAGCTCGGGAGTCGACAGGTAGACGGTCGGCTCGAGGTAGAGGTTCCAGGCGTTCAAGAACGTGAAGATCGCCACTGCGGCGAGTGCAGATCGTGCAAGGGGCATCGCGACGCGCCACCAGATGCCCGGTCGGCCGAGTCCGTCGAGGCGTCCAGCTTCTTCAAGCTCGGTCGGAAGCGCGATGAAGAACTGACGCATGATGAAGGTGGCCAGTACGCTGGGCGCGCCGAACGAGGTCACCAGCAGCAGCGGCCAGTGCGTGTTGATCAAGCCGAGCGAGTTGAAGACCTGGAACAGGGGGACGATCGTCACCTCGCTGGGGATGAGCAACCCGATCAGCACCACCAGGAACAGCACGTTCTGACCGGGGAATCGGATGCGTGCGAACGCGTATCCCGCGAGCGACGACACGAGCATGGTCACGACAGTCACCACGATGGCGATGTACATGCTGTTGAAGTACTGCTGCGCGAACGGCTGGAACGTGAACGCCTTGACATAGGCATCCATCGACGGACTGGTGGGGAACAGGGACGGCGGGAAGGCGAAGATCTGGTTCACCGTCTTGAACGATGAGGTGATCATCCACCACGTCGGGAACAGGAACGGGATGGCGATCACGGCGAGCATGATGTAGAGCAGCACGCGCAGCCACCGTCGCCGGGTGTACTCGGTTCTGCCGCGATCGACGCCGAGACGACCAGCACCACTGAGATCAGCTTTCATAGAACACCCACCTCTTGCGCAACTGCCACTGGATGACGGTGAGGATCAGCACTATCAGGAAGAGCAGGATCGCCAGCGTCGAGCCGTAGCCGAAGTTGTGGAATTGGAACGCTTGCTGGAACAGGTAGTAGACGAGCACCGTTGTCGAGATGCCCGGTCCACCCTGGGTGAGCACCGCGATTTGGGCGAACACCTGCAGCGAGCCGACGATCGTGATGATGACGGTGAGCAGGATCGTCGGTGAGATCAGCGGAAGCGTGATGCGGCCGAACACGGCGCCGGCCGACGCACCGTCGACGCGGGCCGCCTCCTGGATCTCCCTGGGAACGCCCTGGAGCCCGGATAGAAACAGCACCATGTTGAGTCCGACGTTCTTGAACACCTGCACGACGATGACGGCAGCCATCGCGGTCGGACCGCTTTCCAGCCAGTTGGGCCCGGCGATGCCGAAGAGCTTGAGGAACGCGTTCACTCCGCCGTTGTCCTGCAGCAGGAACTGCCAGACGATGGTCCACGCCACGATCGCGATCACGACGGGGGAGAAGAACACGGTACGGAAGAAGGCGATGCCGCGTCCTCGACGGTTGAGCAGCACAGCGAGCAGCAGCGCCAGCGGGATGTTGAAGAGAACCAGCCCGACGGAGAAGATGGCGGTCGCCCCGAGCACGGCGGGCATCTGCGGGTCGGAGAGGAGCTTCTGGTAGTTGGCCATGCCGGCCGGCTCGATGGAGCCACTCAGCACGTTCCATTTCTGCAAGCTGTAGTAGACGACGAGCACGAGCGGGATGAGCACGAAGGCGACGATCCCGGCGAGTTGCGGGGTGATGAAGAGATAGCCGGCGATCTGGTCGCGGCGCTTCACGGTGAGGAAGGGGCGGCGAGGAGGAGGGGCGGTCCCGCCGGCGCGAGGGGAGACTCGCGCCGGCCGGACCATCGTGTTCGATTGCATGATGGAGCCGGTCAGCCCGCCAGGCTCGATTGCACGGAGCTGCAGACCTTTTTCAGGATCGAGGACACGTCGGCATTCGGCTCCCACATGGGGGTCAGCGCCGTCTTGACCTGGGATGCGATCTGGGTCTGGTTGACGTGGCCGGGCCGGGTGACGGCATCCTTGATCGAGGGGATCACCACGTCATTCAGTTGCTGCTTGCTGAGGACCGGGTTCGTCGCGGCGAGCGTCGAGGCGTTCAACAGTGACGTGCGGGGCGGCGGGAAGTACTCGGCGAGCTTCTTCGCGTTGCTCGGGTTGGTGAAGTACGCGAGGAAGTCTTCGGCCTCCTGTGCGTGCTTGCCCTTGGCGAGCACGCTGAGCCCGGCCTGACCGATCACGTGGTTCGATGCGCCGGATTTCAGGCCCGGAAGCGGCAGCATGTTCCACTCGAAGCCGGCCGCCGGAAGCAGATTGGCGCTCGAGATCTGGGTGATCACGAAGGCCGAGCCGCCGGAGAAGAAGTTGAGGTTCGTCCCCGGCCCGGGAATCGCCTTCTGGTCGAAGATCGCCTTGTTGATGAAGGTGAACGCGTCATTCATCTTCGACGACGTGAACGTACACTTCGCGCCGTCGGCGCTCCATGGCGCGGCGCCCCACGCGTTCCAGAGCGTGGAAAGCAATGTCCAGTCGTTGTAGTTGAAGTTGTTAACGATGAGACCGCCCTGGCCGGTCTTGGCGTTGACCTGGGATGCCACGTCCGCGATGTCCTTCAGGTCCCACTTGCCCTGCGACTGCAGCTCCGCGGAGGTCGGCTCGCCGGCCTGCTTGAGAAGCGAGTCGTTCGCGAACACGACGAACGGTGATGTCGAGAACGGATAGGCGTACAGCTTTCCCTCGGTGGTCCACAGCTTCGCCGCGCTGGCGCTGATGTCGCCGTAGTCGTATCCCTTGGTCGCTTTCAGCGAGTCGGTCAGCGGGGCGAGCGCACCGGACTGCACGAAGTCGGTCGCGTCGGTATCGAGTACCCATGCGAGGTCGGGTGCAGAGCCGCCGGCGATCTGCGTCGTCAAGGTCGAGGTGTAGTCCGCGAAAGGAAGAGAGTCGAACTTGATCGACTTGATCTCCGGGTGCGTCTGTTTGTAGGCATCCGCGATCTTGTTGAACAAGGCGAGTTGATCCGGATTCGCCGTCCACGTCGTCATCCGCAGCGACACACTGTCCGGAGCTGCGGTGGTCTTGGCGGGTTGGGGGGATCCGCTGCTACTGCAGGCGGAGAGCGCTAGCGCGGTGACGGCCATCACCGCGACCCCCGCCAGCTTCGTTGCTGTTCTCATGAGTGCTCCTTGTCAGTAGCCGGACACGTCGGGCCAATGCAGCTCGACTCCGTTGCCGGCCAGAAGGGATTGGAACTCCTCCAGAAGAGGAGAGTGGCGGACCGCGCGGGGATCAGTCGCGCGGTCCAGGCAGAAGGCCGCTAGCCAACCTGCTGCTTCGCCGATCGACCACTCCACCGGATGGAGCCGAAAAGCTCCGTTGGTGATATGAGTCGTTCCGACGTTCTTGGACGCGGGGAGAAGATTCTGCATCCGAATGGGGATGAGCGCTCCCAGCGGGATCTCGAAGGGCACCGACGCGACATCGATGTAGTTGTCGCCCCCGGTGGAGGGGTGAAGGTCGATGCGGTACATACCCACGCCGACCGTGTCGGGGAAGGTCGCGGGCCGGTCGTTGCCCCTCGCCTCCACTGAAAGGTCCTGCTCGACAACCGTGTACTCGGCACGGATGCGCCTCGACTCGCGGATGTAAGGCGCTTGCGCGAAGCCGTCCTCGGTTCCCGTGACGTCTCCTCGGAGCCTCAGCCCCGGCCATCCGCGGCCACCGTCCGGGCGGGGCGCCTCGGTCTGCAGCCAGTACAGCATGGCGCGGGACTGACGCTTGGCCGCATCTAGATGATGCTCTGCATCCGGGTTATCGATGATGCTTCCGCCGATGTAGTCGATCATGGGCCAGTTCACGAGCACGATGTCGCTGTCGAGAAATCCGGGCGCGAGCATCTTGCGCGAGAGGATGCGACGAAAGGTCCAGAGCTCGTGGTCACCCCCGTCCTCCCGCTGGTCGGCGATCCGTGCAAACGGATCGTCGTCGATGGTCGGTGTGAACTCCCGGGTGACGAGTTCGAGCGTGCGCGGGTGGGGTGCCGTCAGGCTCATCATCGGAGCGCCCCAGAAGTCCGGGGCGAATTCCCGCCACATGTCGTAGTCGTCGGGACGAGGAATCGTGTGATCACCTTCGACATGGTCTACGACGAAGCACCACGAGATCGCTTGCACGTTCTGCGGATCGGCCGTTTCCGGTGCGTTGGCCTCCCCGGTCTCGTGCCGCGACTCGGCCCCGATCACGTACTCGGTTCCGGTGAGCGGCAGCAGCTCGCCAGTCTCTGTGGCGTCGAGAACGTATCTGCCGTTCAGCCGAATCCGACCGTCCTGAGTCTCGACGTCGATGCTGGTCACCCGGTCTCCGTCGACCTCGGCCGCCACCGGGAGGGCTGGTTGCAACAGCGTCAGGCGCCCGGAACTGATATGAGGCGCAAGCAGTGCGTCGATCACGGCCACGCCAGCGCGTGGCTCGCTGCACAGCCTGCTGACGAGGCCGGCGCCGGGATTCAGGTAGCGCTGGGAACGCGCGCGCTCCGACAGAGGATAGTGCTCCCGGTAGTACCGGCGGATACCATCCCGCAACTCCCGATAACTCGTCGAGCATCCGAACTGCTCGATCCACGTGTGCTCGTCGAGAGTCACCGCCTGGCTCGTGAGCTGACCACCCAGCCAGGCATACTGCTCTGTCAGGATCACGCTCTTGCCGGCGCGGAGAACGGAGAGCGCGGCGGCGACACCGCCGAGCCCGCCGCCGATGACGACGACGTCCGCAGACAGGGATCTCATCGAGTCGCGACCTCCGCCAGCGTCGAGCCGTCGATCAGCGCGCACGAAAGCAGCTGCTGTTCCGGGAGCGCGTCCATACCGTCCGCGCCGCTGCCCAGGATCTGGTGCAGGAGAGCGATCGCAGCCGCGCCGAGCTCGATCCGCGGAGCGCTGAGCCGAGTGAAATCGATCGCGCGATCCTGGGGCCGGCTCCGTTCTCCGAGCACGACCATGGAGAGCTGTGCAGGGACGACCGTCCCCCGTGCGCGCAGTGCAGCGTGCAACGTCTCCGCCTCGGTCGGGTCCTCGACAATGAGCACGGTGGCACGCGTGGACTCGACCAGGTCGAGCACCGTATCCACAGAGTCGTCGGCGAGCGTGACGGTCTCCAGCTCTACGCCTCCGGCCATGAGACCCTGCGTCAGGCCCTCGGCGCGGTCGCGCGAGGACTCCGCGTTCAACGAGAGGTGGACGTAGAGGGCACGACGATGGCCGGCGGCGCTGATGCGGCCTGCGAGCTCACTGCTGGCAGACCGGTAATCGAAACCGACCCACGGGACGCCTGCGACGTCACGACGACCGACGGCAACGAAGGGATAGCCGCTGTCGAGCAGACGGCGCAGCTCGTCGACGTCCATTTCACGGCCGAGCAGAAGGCATCCATCGGCGAGCCGCAGGCGGCTGCGCTCGTGAAGGATCTGACGTCGCCCGTCGACGACGGGCGCGCTCGTGAACATGAGCAGATCGAGGCCGAAGTGCTCGGCTGCGCTCTCGATTCCGGTGAGGAGCGGCGTATAGAAGTCCGAGGTCTCGCTCGGGAACGCGTGCTCGTACGTGAAGATGCCTACCAGATTGTTTCCCTGGCCGGCGAGCCTCCGCGCCGCCGGATCAGCGACATAAGTCGTCTCGTTGATGACATCAAGCACACGCTGCCGCGTCGTCTCGGGGATCCTGGCCGAATCCTCCTTGCCGTTGAGCACCAGCGACACGGTCGTCTGGCTCACTCCCGCTAACTCGGCGATGCGCCGTTGCGTCACTCGCGGAACCACCGCTACCTCCCTGCTAATGCGCATGAGCACGTCCACTGCAGCGATCATATGGTTGATCATGCGCATTAGCAAGATGAGTCTGGTTCGAACTCAGCGATGACCGATTCTTGACCGCTCGACTCGACCGGCCACGCGCGTAGCGGCCCCGTCGATCGCCCATACCATGGACGAGTGACGACGACACTCCCCGGTTGGACCCACGCGTACTCGGGCAAGGTGCGCGATCTCTACGTTCCGCAAGGGGCGGCATCCATCGAATCCGCACCCGCCCTGCTGGTCGTCGCGAGCGATCGGGTGAGCGCGTTCGACTTCGTGCTCGAGCCGGGCATCCCCGGAAAGGGAGAGCTGCTGACGACGCTGTCGCTGTGGTGGTTCGACCGCCTCGATGACGTGCCGAATCACCTCGTCGCGGACCATACGGTCGACGGCGTGGAGCGGATCCCGGCCCAGGTCGCCGGGCGCGCCATGCTCGTGAAACCGCTGCGCATGTACCCGATCGAGTGCGTCGTTCGCGGCTACCTCACCGGCAGCGGATGGGCCGAGTACCAGCAGTCGCAGAGCGTGTGCGGGGTGTCGCTGCCCGCCGGGCTGCAGAACGGCGACCGCCTCCCCGAGCCGATCTACACGCCCGCTTTCAAGGCTCCGCAGGGCGAGCACGACGAGAACATCAGCTTCGAGCGCACGGAAGAGCTCGTCGGGGCGGATGCCGCGGCGCAGCTGCGCGACGCGTCCCTCGATGTCTATCGGCGGGCATCCGCCATCGCGGAGGAGCGGGGGCTGATCCTCGCCGACACGAAGTTCGAGTTCGGCGCCGACAAGCAGACGGGCGAGCTCACTCTCGCGGACGAGGTGCTCACCAGCGACTCGAGCAGGTACTGGGATGCCGAGGCATGGCGCACCGGCGCCACTCCGGCGGAGCGCATGGCCAGCTTCGACAAGCAGATCGTGCGCGACTGGCTGAGCGCGAATTGGGACAAGCAAGGCACGCCGCCGGAACTTCCGGACGACGTGGTGCAGCGCACGGCCGCCCGTTACCGCGAGCTGCTGGAGCGCATCAGCGGCTGACGTATCGGGCTGTGCCGGCGGCCGCGCTGCGCATCCTCCTGGGCCGCGGAATACATGCATACGCATGAGCGTTTCAGTGCGCATGACCGACGACCGCAACGTGGACCGCCTCGCCGATGACACGGCGATGGGTGCCGTGACGCTGCTCGTCGGCGATCTCGACGCTATGACGGCGTACTACCGGGATGCCGTCACGCTGCGCGTGCTCGCTGCCGACGGTGACCGGGTGGTTCTTGGGCGCGGGACGACCGCGGTGATGGTTCTGCAGTACAGCCCGGAGTTGCGCCACGCCGCTCCACGGTCTGCCGGCCTGTTCCACACGGCGATCCTGTTCGAGTCTCGCGAGGCGCTCGCCGCCGCGGTGTACTCCGTCGCGTCGCACGCTCCAGGCACGTTCACCGGCAGCTCAGACCACCTGGTGAGCCAGGCGTTCTACTTCGACGACCCTGAGGGCAACGGCGTCGAGCTGTACTGGGATCGCGACCGTACCGAGTGGAGCTGGACGCACGATCGCATCGAGATGGACACCCTGTTCCTCGACCCGAACCTATTCCTGCAGCAGAACCTCACCGAGGAGGCCATCGCCGAACCGGTCATCGGCGGTGCCAGCGTCGGCCACGTGCATCTCTCGGTCGGCGACGTGGCATCCGCTCGGGAGTTCTACGTCGAACGGCTCGGCTTCGCGACGACCGCCGAACTCGGCGGCTCGGCGCTTTTCGTCAGCGCCGGCGGCTGTCACCACCACATGGCGATGAACACCTGGCGGAGCGCCGGTGCCGGCCGCCGCTCTCCCGCTCTGGGCCTCGGCCGCGTCGACATCGTGCTGGCGTCGAACGACGAACTCGGCTCGGTCGCCGAGCGGATGTCTCACCACGGCATCCAGGTTCGCGACGACGGGCAGTCGGTCGCCTTCGAGGACCCTTGGGCGAACGCCATCCGCCTGACGACGGCCGAGGTCGCCGGTTAGCCGTCGACCGGCTCCGGCGCCCGGTTCACGACCGGTGTGCCCTGCGTGGCCGACCACTGGCCGTTGTCCTTCGGACGAACGAAGAACAGTACGACGATGGCGCCCAGCAGAGCGACCACCGCCGGGAGCAGGATCGACTGGGCCATCGCATCCGTGAACGGCTGCTGTACGAACGCCGGCAGCTTCGAGCCGCTGAACTGTGCGCCGGATGACGTGGAGTGCAGGCCGTTCGCGGCCAGCCGGCTCTCGATGAGCGCTGCGATCGCCGCACTTCCGAGCACGCCGCCGATCTGGCGGGTGGTGTTGTAGACACCGGCGCCTGCTCCCGCCTGGCGTGGCGGCAGGTTGTGCGTCGCGGTTGCCGAGAGCGGCGACCAGATGAATGCATTCGCGAGGCCGAGAAGCGCGCTCGGAAGGAGGAGGCGCGGCCACAGGTTGACGTCCGGGTCCATCCAGGCCGCGTACCAGGCCAGCCCGAGCGCCATCATGAAGAGGCCGGCGAAGGCCAGGTACCGCGGATGCACGCGGTCGACCAGGCGGCCGACGAAGGGCGCCAGCACACCGGACAGCACGGCCATCGGAACCATCAGCAGCGCGGACTGCGTCGGCGTGAAGCCGTACACCAGCTGCGCGAAGAAGATCAGCGGCAGGGCCATGCTCGTCACGGTGAACCCGACCGAGCTGATCGCGAGGTTCGCGAGCGAGAAGTTGCGGTCGCGGAAGAGGCCGAGCGGCAGCAGGGGTTCGCCCTTGTTGAGTGCCTGCCAGGCGACGAAGCCTGCCAGCACGACGATGCCCGCAATGATCATCCCCCACACCGTGATGGGTCCCGTGATGGTGCCCCAGTCGTACTTCTCTCCCTCCTGGATGCCGAAGACCACGAGGAACATGCCGATGGCGCTGAGCACGACGCCGAGGATGTCGAACCGGTGCGGATGCGTCGGCAGCTTCGGCACCAGGATCACGGCCATGACGAAGGCGATGACGCCGACGGGCACGTTGATGAAGAAGATCCACTCCCAGCCGAACCCGTCGACGAGGAGGCCGCCGACGATCGGTCCGACCAGCGTGGCGACACCGGCGGTCGCACCCCACAGGCCCATGGCAGCACCGCGGCGGTTCGGCGGGAACGTGCGGGTGATGACGGCCATGGTCTGCGGCGTCATGAGCGCGGCGCCGAGGCCCTGTACGACACGGGCGGTGATGAGCAGCTCGATCGAGCCGGAGAGGCCGCACCACAGCGACGCGCCTGTGAACAGCACGAGGCCGGCCAGGTAGATGTTCTTCGGGCCGAACCTGTCACCCAGGCGGCCGGTGACGAGCAGCGGCACGGCGTACGCGAGCAGGTACGCGCTGGTCACCCAGATGACCGAGTTGATGTCGGTCTTCAGGCCTTCCATGATCTTCGGGTTGGCCACTGACACGATGGTCGTGTCGACCAGGATCATGAAGAATCCGATGACCAGGGCCCACAGCGCCGGCCAGGGACTTCTCTGCTTTTCCATGAGGGGTCCGTTCTATTCGATGCCTCCGACATTTCGACGTTCGAGGCATGAAGCGAATCGACTGTTACCAGTCGATGGTTCCGTTCTTCAGTTCGGTGATGAGTCCTTCGACCCACGCGGTCTCGGCCTCGAGCAGCGCTCGCAGATAGGAGGCCTCGAGCCAGTACTTGCGCTCGAGGTTCTTGCCCTCGACCTGGTCGACGGCACGGCCGACGAGCTCGAGCTGGGCACGGAGGGCGAGCACGCGCTTCTGCAGCAGTCGGATCACCGTGTCGGCGGGAAGGTTGTGCGCCTCCGCGATGGCCAGCGGGAACTCCGGATACTCGTACTTCCAGTCCGCGAGCATCTCCGTGATGCGCTCGAGCATGCGGTCGTGTCCGGCATCGGTGATCTCGTAGCTGGTGCGCTCGGGCCGGTTGCCCGCGCGCTGGGTGCCGGTCGACCGGATGAGGCCGTCCCGCTCGAGCCGCTCGACGGTGTGGTAGAGCGAGCCGGGCCGCACCTTGACGATGCGGTCCTCGGAGCGGGCGATGAAGGTCTGGAACATCTCGTACGGATGCATGGGCCGCTCGAGCAGGAGTCCGAGAATCGCGATTCCCAGGGGCGTGAGCGACGACATCCGCGATCCTCCTATCAGTCCGTGTCGATTATTCCGTGTGGAATATTACGCGCGGAGCATCGGATGCGCAAGCCTGGGCCGAAGACGGTCACGTCCTCGTTCGTAACTCCTGCAGCCTGGCCGCGAGCACGACGAGGACCCCCGGAAAAGCCCCGGCGGCGCGCAAGGTTGCGCCAGATTGCAGGAGTTACGAACGGGCACGGGCATAGACCGGCACGGGCGCGGGCATGAACCGGCACGGGCGCCCACCGGCGCGTAAGGACCGCGCCGCCGGGTCAGTGGTGGAACGCGACGCGTTTGCGGCGCGGCAGCGGAGCATCCAGCCGCTCCAGCTCGTGCACGTGCGTCTTCACGTCTTCGACCAGGCCGGCTGCCAGGTCGCGGGACAGACCGTTGCGCACGACGACGCGGGCAACGGTGAGCGAGGTGAGCGCCTCCGGCATCGGGTAGGCCGGCACGAGCCATCCGTTCGTGCGAAGAGAGTCGGTGAGGTCGTACAGCGTCCACTTGTCGGTGTAGCCGTCCTTCAGCTGCCACGCCATGACCGGGATGTCCGATCCGTCGGTCCACAGCTCGAACGGCTCGAGCTTCGCGATCTGCTCGGAGAGGTACAGCGCGACGTCGCGGGATGCCCGCTGCACGCGGCGGTATCCCTCGTATCCGAGCCGGAGGAAGTTGTAGTACTGCAGCAGCACCTGGGCGCCCGGACGGGAGAAGTTGAGGGCGAACGTTGGCATCTCGCCGCCGAGGTACGACACCTTGAACACGAGGTCGTCCGGCAGCAGCGACGCCTCGCGCCAGACGATCCAGCCGAGCCCCGGGTACACGAGTCCATACTTGTGGCCGGACGTGTTGATCGACGCGACCCGCTTCACGCGGAAGTCCCACTCGAGGTCGGGCTGTAGGAACGGCGCGATCATGGCTCCGGATGCGCCGTCGACGTGGATCGGAACGTCGAGTCCCGTCTTCGCCTGGATGGCGTCGAGCGCGTCGGAGATCTGCTTCACCGGCTCATACATGCCGGTGTACGTCACGCCCATGATCGCGACGACGCCGATCGTGTTCTCGTCGACGTAGCTCTCGAGGTCGTGACCGTCCATCGTCTTGTGGTCGAGCGAGATCGGGACGAAGCGCGGCTCGACATCCCAGTAGTTGCAGAACTTCTCCCAGCACACCTGCACGGCGGAGCTGAGCACGAGATTGGGCTTGTCGGCGGGCTTCCCGGCCGCTTTCCTGGCGTGCTGCCACCTGCGCTTGAGCGCCAGTCCGCCGAGCATGCACGCCTCGGACGAGCCGATCGTCGAGGTGCCGATTGCGCGCGATGGTTCCGGCGCGTTCCACAGGTCGGCGAGCATCCGCCAGCAGCGCTGTTCGATCGCCGCGGTCTGCGGGTACTCATCCTTGTCGATCATGTTCTTGTCGGCAGACTCGAGATAGAGACGGGATGCGTGGTCATCCATCCACGTGCCGACGAACGTCGCGAGGTTGAGGCGGGCGTTGCCGTCGAGCATCGCCTCGTCGTGCACCACCTGGTACACCGTCTCGGGCAGCGACTCCGACCTCGGCATGCGATTGCGCGGGAACTCCGTCGCCTCGCCTGCCCTGCTGAACAGCGGGTTCAGCTCGACCGTGTCGAACTCCTCCGACTTGTGCCCCTGCCCGAACTTCTTCATGCGCACCTCCGTCCACTCCATCTCACGCTACGCGCGCACCGCAGGAGTCTGGGCTGCAAAGGTGGCTCCAAAGAGTGCCGCTAAGAACCACATTTGCAGTTCAAAGGGCCGTCGGTCGAGAAATGCTCAACCTACGGCGGCGCGCCGGGCTGCGGATGCCGTCAGGTGCGCGCGCATCGCCGCAGCGGAGGCGAGAGGGTCGCCGAGCCGGATCGCGACGGCCACCGCGTGGTGTTCGGCGAGGACCGCTGCGGCATCCGCTTCCTCGCGCGGAACGTCGGAGATGCGGGCGGGCGGCAGCACGATGGCACGGGCACCGAGACGGTCGAGCGTGGCCAAGAGGTACCGGTTGCCGGAGGCCGCGGCGACCGCGCGGTGGAACGCGAAGTCGGCGTCGACCGTCTGCGCAGGCAGAACGGCCTGCTCCAGCGAGACAAGAGCCGCTTCGATCGTCGCGACGTCGCCGTCGGTCGCTTGCCTCGCCGCGAGCGCCGCCGCCTCGGACTCGATCGCGATGCGGAACGCGTGCAGCTCGCGCCGCTCGGACTCGTCACGCGCTGCCAGCCAGTCGTCGCCCGCGACCGGTGCGGGCGGTGTGAGCGCGTAGCTGCCGGAGCCGACGCGGGTGCGCACCAGGCCCCGGGACTGCAGCCGCTGCAACGCCTCGCGCACGACCGTGCGGCTCGCGCCGAACTCCGCCACGAGCCTGCCCTCGCTGGGCAGCCGCTCGCCCGGTGCGATGTCGCCGGAGACGATCCGATCGCCGATCGCTCTGGCCAGCTGCTCGGCGCGCGACGTGGTGGTCACCGAGTTCCCGCCGCGTCGATCGTCACGGACTCGCTGGTCCACGCACGCGCCTGACCGCTGAACGTGATGCCGAGCCCCGGCCGGTCGGGCACGAGCATCCGTCCGTCACGCGTCTCGAGACGCTCCTCGAACAGCGGGTCGAGCCAGTCGAAGTGCTCCACCCACGTCTCGCGCGGGTAGCAGGCCGCGAGGTGCAGGTGGATCTCCATCGCGAAGTGCGGTGCGACATCCAGCCCCGCCTGGTCGGCGAGGGTCATGAGCCGGAGGAACTGCGTGATGCCGCCGATACGCGGGGCATCCGGCTGCAGGATGTCGCACGCCCGCGCCGCGATCAACCGCTCGTGCTCCGCCACGGAGGCGAGCATCTCGCCGGTCGCGATCGGAGTGTCCAGCGCGCGAGCCAGGTCCGCGTGACCCTCGGCGTCGTAGGCATCCAGAGGCTCCTCGATCCAGGTCAGATCGAACTCCTCAAGCCGCCGGCCCATGCGCAGCGCCGTGGTGCGGTCCCACTGCTGATTCGCGTCGACCATGAGCGGGATGTCGTCGCCCAGGTACTCGCGCACGGCGCGGACGCGACCGAGGTCCTCTTCGCCGTCGGGCAGCCCGACCTTGATCTTGACGCCGCCGATGCCCTCCTCTATGGACTGCGCAGCTCGGGCGAGCACGTCCTGGATCGATGCGTTCAGGAACCCGCCTGAGGTGTTGTAGGTGCGAACGGAGTCGCGGTGCGCGCCGAGGAGCTTCGCCAGAGGAAGCCCGGCACGCTTGGCCTTCAGGTCGTACAGCGCGATGTCGATCGCGGCGAGCGCCTGCGTCGCCACACCGGAGCGACCGACGGATGCCCCCGCCCACAAGAGCTTCGTGTAGAGCTTGGCGATGTCATTGGGGTCCTCACCGATCGCCGTGCCGGCCACCTCGCGGGCGTGAGCGTACTGCGCAGGACCGCCGGCCCGCTTCGAGTAGCTGAAGCCGTGCCCGGAGAATCCCTGTTCCGTCTCGATCTCGGCGATCAGGAAGACGACCTCCGTCATCGGCTTCTGCCTGCCGGTGAACACCTTGGCGTCGCAGATGGGTGTCGGCAGCGGCAGCCGCAGTGTGGAGAGAGTGATGCTGCGAATGGCGTCGGGCGTGTAGGGCATGGAAGCAATCTAGCAGGCAGATTTGTTATCTGTCATACACATCTAGACTGGCCGCCGCACTTCCTTCGACCGGGCGTCCGATCGATCACGGCGACCCCGGTCTGCTCATCGCCCGGTCGTCGCGGGAAAGCCGAGAAGGGCGGGAAGGTCCGCGACGCTTTCGACCACGGCATCCGCTCCGGCCGCCCTGAGCGCGCGTTCGTTGTGGGCACCGGTGAGCACTCCGATGGTGATACCGGCGCCCGCAGCGATCCCACCTTCGATGTCGGAGACCGTGTCGCCGACCACGATCATGTTCTCGACCGACGAGGCCCCGCAGCGCAGCAGAGCAGTCAGCGCGAGGTCGGGATGGGGCCGTCCGCGGCGCACGTCATCCGAGCAGAGAACGATGTCCACAACCTCGTGACCGCCGAGCGCGTCAAGAATCGTGTCGGTCGTCCGGCGACCGAGTCCCGATATGACTACGACGTTCACCCCGGAGGCGCGGAGCGCGCCGATCGTCGCGACTGCGCCAGGCACCGGATCGATCCCCTCGCGCTCGATCAGTTCGGCGAACGCCGCCTCGAACTCTGCGGCCGCGTGGCTCGCCTCTTCGGCGTCGTTGTGCGAGGCCGAAGAGCCTGCGGCACCGGACCCTTCGCGCTGACCCGCCAGGAGTCTGTGGAAGACCTCCCGCTTGTCACGGCCGATGTTGTGACGGATGTAGCCGAGCGCCGAGACCCGGTCCTGCGCGGCAATCGCGATGCCGGCTCGGTCGAGAGCGCGTTCGAACGCTCGCTCGATCAGCCCATCGTCGGCCACTGTCGTGCCGGCGAGCGCGAGAACGACCAGTTCGACCTCGACCTCATCGACCTCGTCGAATCCGTCCAGCTCGTCGTCATCGTCCACGTCATCGAGAGCGTCGAAGTCTTCGGGCTCGTCGATCGTGAACTCATCGTCGATGTCGCGGAACCGAAACTCCTCCGCGATTCGCCTGTTGCTGTGGATGGTGTCGTGCGTGGTCATCGCCGTCCCTCCCGATCGGGTGCTTGGTACACCCTTATGGCGACCGTAGGTGGCGCCGGCGAACGGCCGCCGATTCGGCGGTTGCCGGGTGGTGAACGGGTGCCGGATGCTTGCACCGAGCGCCACGGCGATGTCCCGGCGCGGTCCGGTGTTCACGCTTCGCGCGGGGCCGGCTCGATCGGCTCGGCAGAGCGAGCGACCTCGCGCTGCTCTCGCCTTCCCCGTCGCTCCCCCACCCGCCGCTCCGCGGCGAGCGGGGCCCCGCGCTCCGTGGGCCCAGTCGCCGGTAGAATCGAGGCATCCACCGCTGAAGAATGCAGGGAGTACGCCGTGCCCACCATC
Organism: Humibacter sp.; assembly: GCF_051954055.1. Classification (NCBI taxonomy): domain Bacteria; kingdom Bacillati; phylum Actinomycetota; class Actinomycetes; order Micrococcales; family Microbacteriaceae; genus Humibacter; species Humibacter sp. The sequence goes on from NZ_JBQCIE010000113.1 coordinate 31,097, forward strand.
GTTGTCGAGGTCATGCCGAAGGCGGAGCTGCTCGACCCACAGGGCAAGGCCATCGCGGCCGCCTTGAACCGCACGGGTCGCGGCACGTTCGACGTGCGGCAGGGCAAGCGCTTCGAACTGAGGACGGATGCCGACGTAAGCGACGAGCTGGTGGCATCCGTTCGCGAGATCGCCGAGGAGGTGCTCTCCAACGGTGTGATCGAAGACGTCGTCGGCGTGCACGTGATCGAGGACTCGACCGCAGCGCCCGCCGAGAGCGCGGTCGTCTGATGCGGATCGGTGTGATCACCTTCCCCGGGTCGCTCGACGACCGGGACGCCCAGCGCGCCGTGCGCGCCGCCGGCGCCGAGGCCGTCGCGCTGTGGCACGGCGAGCACGACCTGAACGGCGTGGACGCGCTCGTGCTGCCCGGCGGGTTCAGCTACGGCGACTACCTGCGCTGTGGCGCGATCGCGAGCCTCTCACCGATCATGAGCGAGGTCGTCGACGCGGCGAACAAGGGGATGCCCGTGCTCGGCATCTGCAACGGCTTCCAGATGCTCGCGGAGGCCCGACTCCTGCCCGGCGGGCTCATCCGCAACGACCACGGCGCGTTCATCCGCCGCGATCAGAAGCTGCGGGTCGAGAGCACCGACACCGCCTGGACTAACGGCTTCACGCAGGGTCAGGAGATCGTCATACCGCTGAAGAACGGCGAGGGCGAGTACGTCGCCTCCGTCGAGACCATCGAGCGGCTCGAGGGCGAGGGCCTCGTCGCGTTCCGCTACCTCGAGGTGAACCCGAACGGATCGCTGAACGACATCGCGGGCGTTCGCAACGAGCGCGGCAACGTCGTCGGGCTCATGCCGCACCCGGAGCACGCGACCGAGCCCGGTTTCGGGCCGGACACGCACGCAGCGATGCGCTCCGGCGTGGACGGCCTCACGTTCTTCACCTCGGCGATCGCGGCACTGGCCGCCGCTGCATGACGTGCTGAAGCGGATGCTCGCCCGCTTCGAACCGCTGTTCCGTCGCGTCGACCGCGTGGCAGGTGGTCGTCAGGCCGGCGTGCGCATCGACCACGAGCTGCTGACGCATCCGCGAACGCGGCGCGCGTTCGTCGCGATCACCTGGCTCCTGGTGCTCGAGTTCGCGATCGGCATCGCCGCGGTCGTCGTGGCACTGGTGCTCGCGGCGGACGGCATCCCGGTCGAATGGTCGGTGTGGATGCGCACCGTGGTGGTGCTCGGCATGACCGCGACCTTGTTCTACTTCGCGTGGCGGGCATCCCTCGGCTACTACTGGGGCTACTCGCGACTGCGCCTGTTCAGCAAGATCTTCCCCGTCATAACGCTCGTGCTCGCGGCGATTCCGGGGCTGTACCCGCTGTGGATGGTCACGGAGCAGATCGTGTTCAGCCTCATCCTGATCGGTGTGGCCGACTACCTCGACTCCGACCACATGCGCTCGGTGTTCCCTCGGCCGCGCCGCTCAGCGTGAGCGGCCGCGGGACTGCGGCTGCGCGCCAGGCTTCGGCTGCGGCCGCTCTCCCGGCCCCGCATCCTTCGCCACCATCGGGATCGAGTCGGTGAACTGCGAGGCGCGCTTGTCGCCGTCGGAGCTGCCGCTGAACAGCGTGTCGCCGGAGACCGCGCGGGAGCGTTGCGACGCATCCATTCCGCCCGCCTCGACCAGTTCGACACGTTGGCGAGGCAGCCCGGCGGTTCCGTCGCGCTGGATCCACGCGACGAGGTTCTCGCGCACGTAACAGCGCAGGTCGAAGAGCGTCGGGGCATCCTTCGCGGTCACGAGCACCCGGACGTGCACATAACCGCCGACGGCGTCGGTGACCTGCAGCACGGACGTGCGGTGATCCCAGAGGTCGGTCTTGCGCAGGATGCGATCCAGCTCCTTGCGCATTCCGGCCGGCGACACCCGCCAGTCGAGGTCGAACTCGACGGCACCCAGAAGCTCGCTGTTGCGTCTCGTCCAGTTCTCGAACGGCTGGGTCGTGAAGGAGGTCGAGGGAAGGACCATGCGCCGGTCGTCCCACAGATGCACCACCACGTACGTGAGCGTGATCTCCTCGATGCGACCCCACTGGTTGTTCACCACGACCACGTCGTCGATGCGGATCGCGCCGCTGAATGCGAGCTGCATGCCGGCGAACAGGTTGCCGAGCGATGACTGCGCCGCGATACCGGCAACGACCCCGATGAGTCCCGCGGACGCCAGGATGCTCGCACCCGCGGCCCGAGCGCCGGGGAACGTGAGCAGGATGGCTCCGAGCGCGACCACTACGGCTGCCACGATCGTGAGCCGGCGGATGATCATCACCTGCGTGCGCACTCGTCGCGCGTACCGGTTGTCGGGAACATCGAGGCGGTAGCGCGCGAGCCCGAGGTCTTCGAAGAAGATCACCAGGGCCGCGGCGAACCACGCGCCGAGCGCGATGGTGACGATGAGGAAGACGTGGTGCGCGGTCTCGACGGTCGGCTGCGGCACCTCACGCGGCATCGTCGCCGCCACGGCGATCCAGGCCAGGATGTCGAGCAGCAGCAGCCGGAATGGGATGCGCAGATGCGAGGCGAGCATGCGTGCCCATTCCCGGTGCTTGGCAAGTGCGCGCACGATCGCTCCGATGACGGCCGTGACGACGACCGCGGAGACGAGTGCGATGAGACAGGCGACGGCGAACGGGAGCCACCCGTGCAGATCGGCCATGCGTTCCAGGGTCGTCAGCCCGCCTCGCAGCCGCAAGGCGAGCGGCGGGGCTTGACAGGTCTACCACCGGCGCTGCGGCGAGGGTCAGAGCTCAGGAGACGTAGGGGCCCACGGATGACGCCGCAGAGGCGAACACGACAGCGAAGACGATCCAGAACACGATCAGCGCTGCCCATCCGAGCAGCATGATTCCGCCGAGGATCAGTCCGGTGATGGACATGCCCCGGGCGCTCGGCTCGCGCTTGATGCCGATCGCGCCGAAGATCACGGCACCGATCGGCACGAGGAACGTGAAACCGAAGAGGATCGAGGCGAGGCCAAGGATGAGGGACGTGATGCTGAATCCCTTGGGCTGCGGCTGATAGCCGGCGTACACGGCGGTCTGCTGGTAGACGGGCTGACCGTAGGGCTGCTGATAGACGGGCTGACCATAGGGCTGCTGGTACCCGGGTTGCTGGTACCCGCCCTGCTGCTCTGACGGCTGTTGCGGGTAGGGCCCGCCCTGCGGTGTCTGCTGGCTCATTGGGTCTCCGTTCGGGTCCGTTGCAGAAAGGCTACCGACTGGCGAGTCCCGCGCGCCTTGCGATCGACGCCTCATCGACGGGATCGCCACCGCGCGAACGCCTTCCCCAGGGGACAGCCCTGCGCCAGCGGTAGAGGATGGGACCATGCCCGAACACGAGGACGTAGCGGTAGGTATCCCGGAGGTCGGAGCACTGGCGATCAATGTGTCGGTGCCGCAGGAGTTGCGCTGGCGCGACACGCGTCGCGACCAGGAGTTCGAGCTGGAGAGCATCACGGTGCGGCTACTGGCGGACGGTGGACTAGCGGCGAAGGCCTATGGCCGGCCGGTCTCCGGGGGTCGCGGGGCGTACGTCTCGTTCCGCGTGCCGGAGCGGCCGGAGCTCGTGCAGCTGATCCACCGAGCGGCGGACCGCGCAGCCGAATTGTGGGCGGCCCACGGAACGCTGTAGGGCGGCCGCTCGAGCGACGACCTCTCGCCGTCCCCAACGCGTCTCGAGTGCGAATTCTCCTCGGAGGGCGTACATGCTCGTCGCCGTCGCATCGGATCGATGGACGATGGGGGGCACACGGCAGACAATGAAGGGGTGATCATGAGCGATGCGCAGACGTGGACGGTGATCGGCGTTCTCGGTGCCGCCTTCCTCGGCACGCTCACGATCGTCTCCACGTTGTTCGTGCACATCGTTCGCAGCGAAGTACGTCGGTTGGAAGGCACGTTCGGCGCCCGATTCGATGCAATGGACCGTGACATCCAGGCGCTCATGCGTCACACGTTCGGCATCGACCGCGGCGAATGAGGTAGGCCAGTCGCCGATATCGCGGCGGCGCCGCTCATCGACTCCATCAGCTCGGCTGAGAACGCGAGCGTTCTCAGCTCTCACTTCAGTCGCCGATAGACTGGAGGGCGTTCTGCGCCACCGTTTGCGCATGCTCAAACACAGGGAGTCAGCCGCTTGTCCGAGCCTTCCGTCTCCGCGTCCACCAGCCAGCTCGACACGGTCGAGAACGCGGCGGCGACCCCCGAGAAGGAGCAGCCATACGCGGCGCTCGGGCTGAAAGATGACGAGTACGCGCGCATCCGCGAGATCCTCGGCCGCCGGCCCACCAGCGGCGAGCTCGCGATGTACTCCGTGATGTGGAGCGAGCACTGTTCGTACAAGAGCTCCAAGAAGTACCTGCGTCAGTTCGGGCAGAAGGTCACGCCCGAGATGAAGAAGAACCTCATGGTCGGCATCGGCGAGAACGCCGGCGTCGTGGATGTCGGCGAGGGCTGGGCGGTCACGTTCAAGGTGGAATCCCACAACCACCCGAGCTACATCGAGCCGTTCCAGGGCGCAGCGACCGGTGTCGGCGGCATCGTGCGCGACATCATCTCGATGGGCGCCCGCCCGGTTGCGGTGATGGACCAGCTGCGGTTCGGCAAGATCGACGAGGCGGACACGGCACGCGTCGTGCACGGCGTGGTCGGCGGCATCTCGTTCTACGGCAACTGCCTCGGCCTGCCGAACATCGGCGGCGAGACGTACTTCGACCCGGTGTACCAGGGAAACCCGCTCGTCAACGCGCTCTCGGTGGGCGTGCTGCGGCACGAGGACCTCCACCTGGCGAACGCGTCAGGTGTCGGCAACAAGGTGGTGCTCTTCGGGGCGCGCACCGGCGGTGACGGCATCGGTGGGGCATCCATTCTCGCTTCCGACACGTTCGCCTCGGGCGGCCCGACGAAGCGTCCCGCGGTGCAGGTCGGCGACCCGTTCGCCGAGAAGGTGCTCATCGAGTGCTGCCTCGAGCTGTTCCAGAAGAAGCTCGTCGAGGGCATCCAAGACCTCGGCGCCGCCGGTATCTCGTGCGCGACCAGCGAGCTCGCGTCCAACGGCGACGGCGGCATGTACATCTCGCTCGATGCCGTGCTGCTGCGCGACCCCACGCTCACGGCGGAGGAGATCCTCATGTCGGAGTCGCAGGAGCGCATGATGGCGGTCGTGAGTCCTGCGAAGCTCGACGCGTTCCTCGCCGTGACAGGCAAGTGGGATGTCGAGACCAGCGTGCTCGGCGAGGTCACCGACACCGGGCGGCTCATCATCGACTGGCACGGCGAGCGCATCGTCGACGTGGATCCGCGCACCGTGGCCGTGGACGGGCCTGTGTACGACCGGCCGGTCGAGTACCCGGGCTGGATCGACGCGCTGCAGGCGGACTCGGCGAGCGCACTCGCCCGACCCGAGGCATCCAACGCGGAGGGCCGCGCCCAGCTGCGCGACCAGTTCCTCGCGCTGGTCGGCTCGCCGAACCTCGCCGACAAGAGCTGGATCACGAACCAGTACGACTACTACGTGGGCGGCAACACGGCGCTGTCATTCCCCGACGACGGCGGGATGATCCGGGTCGACGAAGGCAGCGGCCTCGGCTTCGCGATCGCCACGGACGCCAACGGACGTTACGGCCAACTCGACCCGCGCCAGGCGGCACGCCTCGCGCTCGCCGAGGCGTACCGCAACGTCGCCGTCACCGGCGCTGTCCCCGCGGCCGTCACCGACTGCCTCAACTTCGGCTCCCCCGAGAACCCGGAGGTGATGTGGCAGTTCTCGCAGGCCGTCGAAGGGCTCTCGGATGCCTGCCTCGAGCTGGGCATCCCGGTCACCGGCGGCAACGTCTCGTTCTACAACCAGACGGGCTCGACTCCGATCTTCCCGACCACGGTCGCGGGCGTGCTCGGCGTGATCGACGACGTGGCGCGGCGCATCCCCTCCGGCTGGCAGGATGCGGGCGACAACATCTACCTGCTCGGCATCACCCGCGAGGAGCTCGACGGGTCGGCGTGGGCCGGCACGGTGCACGGGCACCTCGGGGGGCGTCCGCCGACGGTCGACCTGGACGCCGAGAAGCGCCTCGCCGAGCTGCTGCACGCGGCATCGATGGAGAGTCTCCTCGCGTCGGCGCACGACCTCTCCGACGGCGGCCTCGCACAGGCGCTGGCCGAGAGCGTGCTGCGGTTCGGCGTCGGCGCCCGGGTGTGGCTGACCGAGATCATCGAGCGGGACGGGGTGGATGCCGCGACCGCGCTGTTCTCCGAGTCAACGGGCCGGGTGATCGTGTCCGTTCCGCGCGAGGACGACGTGAAGTTCCGGGGCCTGTGCGAGGGTCGCGACTACCCGGTACTGCGGATCGGCGTCACCGATGCGGTGGTCGGGGAGCAGCCGGTACTCGAGGTGCAGGATCTCTTCACCGTCGGACTCGAGGAGTTGCGGGCATCCCACCAGGCGACGCTTGCCGAGCACTTCGGCCCGGTCGTCGGCCAGTCGGCCGTGCAGGAGTACTACACGCCCGGCGCGTAGGGGCGCTACTCAAGCGGCGGTACGGCCCACGCGGGTGGCCGTCGCGAGGGCGGCGACGGCCAGCACCGTGCCGAGCAGGAAGCACGCCGTGAACGGCCACGATCCGCCCAGCGCGGTGAGCGAGGCGAACACGAGGCCGGCGACGGCGACTCCGGATGACCCGCCGACGGCATCCGCGATCGCCTGCGCCGAGCTGTTGAAACCCTGATCGTTGGGCGTCGAGTAGCCGATCATCATGACTGACAGCCGCGGGGTGGCCAGCCCCATGCCGAGGCCGGCGAAGATCCACACGCCGAAGACCGCGAACGGTGAGAGCTCGAACGCCGAGATCACGGTCGTGCCGACGAGCCCCAGAGTGATGGATGCCACGCCCAGGACGATCCACCCGCGGTTGCGCATGCGCGGCCCGAGTCGGCCCTGCAGCCACGACCCGCCCGACCAGGCGATCGCACCACCGGTGAGGGCGAGCCCGGCGATCGCGGGATTGAGTCCGTAGCGGGTGATGAGCAGGTACGGGACGTACACCTCGCACGCCAGCTCAGCGCCCGTGATGAAGATGCGCGTGCTCATCACGGACGGCAGTCCGGGCGCGAGCCGTAGCGTTCCGCGGGGAAGCAGCGGGCGCACGGCGACCGCGAGCACCGCCATCGCCAGCACGAATGCGATCCACCGCCAGAGCGTGTCGAGCTCGGTCGCCGTGCCGAGCGCGAGAACGGCGACCGCCGCCACGACCGACCACACGATGCGAGCCGGCTGCCACGACGGCGCATCGTCGCCCGCAACATCTCCGGATGCGCCGAGCACCCGTCTGATCATGAGCAGCCCGACGACCGCGACGGCGATCACGCCGAGGAAGATCCAGCGCCAGCCGACGGTCTCGGCGAGCAGGCCGGCCAGGAACGGTCCGATCAGCGACGGCACGACCCAGGCGGTCGAGAATCCGACGAAGACGTGCGGCTGAAGCCTTGCCGGGTACTGCCGCGCGACGACCACGTACACGGCGACCGTGAGCGCACCGCCGCCCAGACCCTGCACGAGGCGACCGAGCACGAAGACCACCATGTTCGGCGCGAGCCCGGCGATCGCCAGCCCGATCACGAACAGCACGACGGCTATCACGAGAGGCGCCGACGGCCCTCGCCTGTCGCACCACGCGCCGGCCGCCACCATGCCGACGACACTGATGGCGGTCGAACCCGAGAAGGCGAGCGTGTAGAGGGATGTCCCGTGCAACTCGTGTGCGATCACCGGCATCACTGTCGTGACAGCCATCGCCTCGAACGCGACGAACAGCACGAGCGCGCACATCCCGATCGTGATCCAACGGAAGTGCGGGCCGAGCACGCCACCGGCCGGCTCCGCAGCAGGATCCACCGTCGCGACGCCGGCCGTGCGGCGGGCGGCCGCCCCGTCCTCCAGCGGGAGCTCCGACGACGAGGCGGATCGTGCGGAGGGAGACGGAGTCTGGGATGCGGGATCCGTCTCGTCGGTCATGGTGCTCAACTCTATGACCTCAACTATTGTTGAGGTCAACGCGAGGCTGCATGCCCACCCCGAGGCTGCGGGCATTTCCCACCGTTTCGGCGCGGGCGTGCAGTCTCGCGAGATCGACAGCGCGACAGAGGAGACGCAGGATGCCCCAGCTGGACGGCGGCGCGCACCGCATGCTCACGGTGGGCGAGCTGGCCGAACGGAGCGGCGTCGCCGTCTCCGCTCTGCACTTCTACGAGCGCAAGGGGCTGCTTGCCAGCGAGCGCACGAGCGGCAACCAGCGGCGCTACCGGCGCGACGCGCTGCGCAGGGTGGCGTTCATCCGCGTGTCGCAGCGGGTGGGCATCCCGCTTGCCGAGATCCGTGCTGCGCTCGAGTCACTCCCCGAGGGTCGAACTCCGACGAAGCGCGACTGGGCGAGGCTCTCGTCGCACTGGCGTGAGGCTCTGGATGCCCGCATCGCCGCCCTGCAGCACCTGCGTAACGATCTCACCGGCTGCATCGGCTGCGGATGCCTGAGCCTGCGCACCTGCACGCTGCAGAACCCCGACGACACGCTCGGCGGCACGGGCGATGGCACCGGACCCCGCCGCTGGGACTAGGGCCGAGCCCACGCCCGATGGGCGGCGTCCGAAGCGAGTCACGCTGTTATTGACCGGGCGGTCAGTCAGGCGTAACGTGGAAGACATCCCTGAGGGGTTACATCGAGGAGGTGTGATTCATGAAGAAGTGGACAAGGTGGCAGGACTGGGTGACGGTCGCAGCCGGATTGGTCGTGGCACTCTCCACGATCTGGGTGGCCCCAGCCGGACTTTCGATCGTGCTCATGATCGTGCTCGGCGTTCTGCTCATCATCGCGGGTCTCATCAACCTGTCGATGCCGGGCCTCGCCTGGATGGAATGGGTGCACGGCGTTCTCGGCGTGCTGCTGTTCATCTCGCCTTGGGCCGGCATGTATGCCACACACATGGGCGCTGCCTGGTTCTCGTGGGTGTGCGGTGGCGTAGCCATCATCGTGGCAGCCTGGGAGTTGGTGCCGATTCCCGGCGGCGACCACTACACGGCGCACTCGCACGCCTGACGAGGGCGAACCGAATCGCGCGGGGTGGCAGCGGGGCTGCCGCCCCGCCCTTGATTTATCCGCCCAGCTCCTCGAAGAGAAATCCCATGAATCCGCCCCGCAGAACCCGAGACGCAGCCGAGACGCGGGCAGGCATCCTGGATGCCGCCGAGCGCCTCTTCGCCGAGCGCGGCTTCGATGCCACACCGACCTCCGCCATCGCGGAGGCCGCCGGTGTGCCCAAGGGCCTGCTGTTCTACTACTTCCCCACCAAGTCCCAGTTGCTGCGCGCGCTGGTCGCGGAGCGGATGTCCCTCGGCCCCGTCGACGTGGACGCGCTCGCCGAGCCCGGCGATCCGGCACGTTCGCTGCTCAACCTCACCGCGAAGATCCGCGAGCTCGAGGATGCCTCGCACGTGATCGGCGTCATCATCTCGCGCGAGCAGCACACGCATCCCGAGGTGCTCTCCGCCCTTCTCGAGCACCGGGACCGGCTGCAGAGCCTCATCGAGAAGGTGCTCGCGGCGAGTTCCCCGGTGCGACCCGCCGCGTCACGTCTGCGCAGCGCGGCGCTGGCGTGGCTCGGCATCCTCGCGCTGGGGTCCGACCGCGCGACGGAAGCCGCGCGGTCGGAGCTCGCCTCGCTCGCCGAGTACGTGACGGACGGCCTACGACCAGCAAGGCACGGCCGCAGGTCGGCGCGCGCCTAGCCCGCCCGTTCGTAACTCCTGCTGGCCGCCCACGTGCTCGCTGCCCGCCTGCGGCTTTGGGCGATCCCAGCTGGGCGTGCACCGTTTCTGCAGGAGTTACGAACGAGGGAGGCACGGATCACCTCGGCGGGTCGATCACACCTCGAAGCGCAGGCCGGTCGCCTGCTCCGCGAACTCCCAGACCCGCTGGGCGACCGCCGGATCCGCGCACACCCACGCCGGCTCCTGCTTCACCGGCGCGCCCTTCACACGCCATCGCGGCCCCCAGTACGAGCCCCCGACGGCATGCGGATGCGTGGCCGCCGCCAGCACGGACCGCGCACCGCGATCTTTGCCCTGCGTGAACGGAGCCTGCAGCGAGTCGGCGAACACGGTCATCCGCGACGGCTCGTTCACGCCAGGCACCCGCGGTGTGCGACCACTGATCGAGTAGCCGGGATGCGCGACGACGCTGGTCGCGTCGAGTTCGGCCGCGCGCATCCTGCGATCCAGCTCGAACCCGAACGATTCGACCGCGATCTTCGACTGCGCATAGGCGCGCCACGGCGCATAGCTCCGCTCGAGTTGCAGGTCGTCGAGCAGCAACGAGCTCAGACGCGTGGCCATGCTGCCGAGGCTGACCACGCGAGCGCCGGACGAGCGGCGCAGCGCCGGCATCAGACCGGCCAGCAGCGCGAAGTGGCCGAGAAAGTTCGTGCCGAGCACGAGTTCGTTGCCGTCGACCGTGGTCTGGCGCGTTTGCGGCGGATGCACGACGCCGGCGTTCGCGACGACGAGGTCGATCCGCTCCCGGTCGACCAGCGCCCTCGCCGCGGCGGCGACGCTGTCGAGGCTCGACGTGTCGAGTTGGAGCACCTCGACGGATGCCCGCACCCCGTCACGCTCGCACCGTGCGCGGATGGCGCGCGCGGCGGCATCCGCCCGCTCCACGTCCCGACACGCGAGCACGACGTGAGCTCCAGCCCCGGCGAGTGCGGCCGCTGTGAAGAATCCGATCCCCTTGTTGGCGCCCGTGACGACGGCCGTGCGGCCGGTCAGGTCGTCCACTGCGCTGCGATCGTCGCTCACTCGCCCGGGTGCTGCGCGCCGGCCCGAACGTGGTGGTGGATCACCTCGGCCACCACGAAGTTGAACCACTTCTCGGCGAACTCCGGGTCGAGGTGACTCTCCACGGCGAGCTCGCGCAGGTGCTTGATGTGGTCGCGCTCGCGCACAGGATCCTCGGCGGGCAGGCCGTGCTCCGCCTTGAGGTATCCGACCTGCTTCGTGAACTTGAACCGCTCGGCGAGCAAGTGGATCAGCGCTGCATCGATGTTGTCGATGCTCTCCCGGATGCCGTAGAGCTGCTCCAGAGCGCGCGTGCGGTCATCCTGCTGATCGTTCTCGGGCATGTGTCGAGGGTAGCCGCTCATCGGCGCATCAGGCTTTGCGATCACTCCATCATCGCGATCGGTTCGCTGAGCGCCCGCCGCAGAACCGGCCGCGTCGCCAGCAGGCCGAGCCAGACGACCAGGATGCCGCCGGCGATGCTCGCCGCGATCGTCAGGAGTGACAACGGCGCCAGCACGAGCGCCGCGCCGGCCATCGGCAGCACGATGATCGCCGCGGTGACGGCCGAGCCGACCGTGACGATGCGCAACGGGGAGAGCACGGCGCGTACGCGGGCCGCGTTCATCGTCTTCACAGGCATCCCGAGTCGGTCGAGGCTGACGTAGAGCTCGCGGCGGTCGAGGATCGCGGATGCCTGACTCACCCCGACGGAGCACGCCACCATGACGAATGAGATGGTGAGCGTGATGAAGACGCCGGTGCGGATGTCGCCGAGCAGCACGACCTGCCCGTGGTCGGCGCGATCGCCGCTCACCGCGCCGATCATGGCGAGTGCCGTGCCCGCGAAGACCGCGATGAAGCTGGTCATCGACACTCCGCTCACCTGACGCCAGGCTGCCTTCGGCGACTCGAGCACGGATCGCGCCGCGATGAGGCGTTGCGGAGTATTCGCCTTGCGCAGTCCCGACATCGCGAACCTCTTGATCACGAACGGGCCGACGAGACCGAGCACCGCGTTCGCCGCCGCGAACGCTGCGGCCAGCACGACGATCACGGTCACTGCCCCGCCGAGCAGGCTCGGGTTCGCGACGCAGAACACGACGGCCGCGACGATCGCGACGCCCACGACGACGCGGATCCAGTGCGAACGAGGCGCCGACTGCTTGGTGCGCACGCCGAGCGGCGACACGATGACGCCGCGCAGCCCGATGGCGGCGCTGGCGCCGGCGAGCAGGCCGACGCCCGCCACGACCGCCGCGACGATGAGCGGGTTGAGCAGGAGCGCGCCCGCCCCGATCGGATGCCCGCGGAACGAGATCAGACCGACCAGCGGCGTCAACGCCAGGTAGAGCACGACACCGCCGAGCGCGCCGACGACGGCGAGCGCGATCGACTCGAGCACGGTCAG
>NZ_JBQCIE010000114.1:0-9970 GCF_051954055.1 Humibacter sp.
CCACGGGAGCCACCGGCTCCGGCGGCACCACATCGGGCAACGGCGGTGTGCTGAACGGCGCTCTCGGTGATGTCGGGGTGAACGCCCCGATCACAGTCGGCGGCAACGCGATCAGCGGACTGGGCGACTCCAGCACGACGAGCCCGGCAACCGCAGTGAACGGAGGCACCGGCTCCGGGTCGACGGCTCCGGCTGGAACGGCGCAGACCGGCACCACCTCCGGCAACGACAGCATCGGCGGCGGCCTCCTGGCCGGTGTCGGAGCCGGTGCGCCCGTTACAGTCGGCGGCAATGCGGTCAGCCTGGTCGGCGACTCCGCCACGTCGCATCCCACCACCGCAGTGAACGGCGGCAACGGCTCCGGAACCGCCGGCGCATCATCCGGAACCACGACCGGTAACAACAGCGTCGCGGGCGGCCTCCTGGCCGGCGTCGGCGCCGGCGCGCCGGTCACCGTCGGCGGCAACGCGATCAGCGGTGTCGGCGACTCCACCACCACGAGCCCGTCGACCACCAGCGGAGGGACCGGATCGACCGCACCGTCCGGTTCCAGCACGTCCGGTAACGGAGGTCTGCTCGGTGGCACGCTCGTCACGGGCGGAGTCGATGTTCCGGTGACGGTCCCTGGCAACGCGGTCAGCGTGATCGGCGACTCCACATCCACCGGCGCGAACACCGCAGTCGGCGGCGCGACGGGCCCGGCGGGAAGCACCTCCGGCAACGGAGGCCTCCTCGGCGGAATCCTCGCGCCGATAGGCGTGGGTGTCCCGGTCACGGTCGGCTGCAACGCGATCAGCGTCATCGGCGGCTCCGGTACGAGCGGATGCGCGACCGCGGTCGACCCGGGGACCCCTGGGACTCCGGGAACACCGGGGACGCCCGGAACGCCTGGAACCCCGGGCACTCCCGGCACTCCTGGAACCCCGGGTACCCCGGGCACGCCCGGCACTCCGGTGTCGTACGTGACGCCGGTCTCGTCGGTGCAGGCATCCGGTAACGCCATGAGCCCGAGCTCACTGGCTGACACCGGTTCCGATCTGCTGGGCGCTCTGGGCGCCGCGCTCCTTGCCCTGCTCGCGGGGCTCGGTGCGCTGCTGTTCACGCGCCGGCGCGCTGCCAAGGCATAACCGCAGTAACGAGAACACGCGCGGCGGGCGCCGCCGCCTGGCCTACGTGCCGGGTGGCGGCATCCGTCCGCCGTGCGCACTGAGCGTGACCGGCGAGCCGGGCCGCTGCGCCGAAACGACGCACCCGGCGCGATGCGAGAGTCGTTCAGACCGTGTTGCAGCTCGCATCCAGACGGTCACGCGGTGACGGTGGTGTTTCGACGGCACCACCGTCATCGTCATGCCTGGATGACGGCGAGAACGTTGCCGGCCGGGTCGCGGAACCATGCGATGTCGGGGCCCCACTCGGGATTGCCGGGCCGTGCGATGCCCTTGGCGTCGGTGGGGAACTCCGCATCGGAGTAGATCTTCGTCTGCACACCCGCCGCGTTCAGCTCGTCGACCGCGGCGTCGATGTCGTCGACCACGAAGTTCAGGATGGTGAAAGAGGCGGGCGTATGGTTGGGCTTCGCGTAGACGAAGACCTCGGCACCGCTCGGAAGGGTGAGATGGATGCCCATGTCGCCATCGCTGGCGACCTGGAGCCCCAGCGTGGTCGCGTAGAACTCTCGCGCCGCGTCGAGGTCGTCGACGCTGAATCCGCTGAACGAGTCGATCGCTGTGAACATGGCACGTCCTCAACACAAAGCCCGATGGGCCTTCGGTTGCGGCTCATCGGGCGGAAATGGGGTAAGCGGGCGAGTTGTTTTCAAAAGGGCCGCTTGCTCACCGCCCCCACGGAGAGCAATGAACGACCCAAGAAAAGCTTGGTCCCACGCCGTGAGCCTTGTCAAGCATTGCTGAACGTAGCCGGCGTACCCAGTTCGGGTAGGTCGGGGCGCTCAGCGTCGGCTGCCGGTTGCGCGAACCGGCACCCGACGTAGCCTGGAATGGTCGGTAGCACGCGTCGAAGGAGATGGTGACCATGCGCGCATCGGTGGGCGAGCGCATCCTCATTCGCGGAACGACCGTCGAAGCACCCGATCGGCACGGCGAGATCGTCGAGGTGCGCGGCGACGACGGAGCGCCGCCGTACCTGGTGCGCTTCGACGACGGACACGAGACGCTCGTGTTCCCCGGCTCTGACGCGACGGTCGAGCATCAGACTGCCGCCGGCTGAGCAGCGGCAACGTGGCTAGGCGCGCAGGTCGAGCCAGCGGACCTGCTCGTCGGTGAGCGTGACATCCAGACCCGCCATCGAGGTGCGGGTCTCCTCGATGCTGCGCGGCCCGAAGAGCGGGAACGTCGGGAACGTCTGGGCGAGCACGTACGCGAGGGCGATCGCGGTCGGAGCCACTCCGAGCTCCGCCGCCAGCTGCCTGGCGCGCGCGAGTCGCTCGAAGTTGTCGTCGCTGTAGTAGCAGCGCACCAGCTCGGCATCCGAGGTGTCCGCCCGGTCGGCCCTGGCGAAGAACCCGCGCGCCTGCGACGACCACGGCAGCAGCGTCGTGCCGGTGCGCTCCAGCCACTCCCTGTCTTCGACATCGGTGACATGTCGGCATCCGGCCCACGGCACATCCAGTGCGTGCGCGAGCCCGAAGTGGTCGCTCAGCGCCGAGAAGCGCTGTTTGCCGTTGGCATCCGCGTAGGCCAGCGCCTCCTCGTACCGCTGAATCGACCAGTTCGATCCGCCGAATGCACGGATGCGCCCCGCGCGGGTCTGCTCGTCGAGCACGTCGACGAACTCCCCCACCGGGATCTGCTCGTTGTCGCGGTGCATGAGATAAAGGTCGAGGTGGTCGGTCTGCAGCCGCTCGAGCGTCTCGTCGAGCTGGCGCACGATCGACTCGGGGTCGCAGTGCGGGGTGTGAGCACCCTTGCCGATGATCACGACATCGTCGCGCAGCCCACGATTCACCACCCACTGGCCGAGCAGTCGCTCCATCGATCCGCCGCCGTAGATGTAGGCGGTGTCGAACGCGTTGCCGCCGCGCTCGACGAAGTCGTCGAACATGGCAGAGGCGTGCCCGAGCGTCGTCTGGTTGTCGACGCCCATCACGAGGCGCGACACGTCCTTGTCGAGGCCGGGGATGCGGCCGTAGCGCATGGTGGCATCCGCTCGCGTGCGCGGTGCGTGGCCGCTCGCCGGCGGGATGTTCGCGGTCGCCGCCTCGAACGGATACTCCAGCCCGATCGCGGCGCGCCACTGGTCCAGCACGCGGGCGTTGCCGAGCGAGTCGGCCCATCCGATGTTCGGGCTCTGGCCCTGCGCGGCGTACTCGGCAACGGCATCCGCCTGAAGCGCGTACTGCCACGCGGGTTCGATGCTGATGGTCTCGGTCCCGTCCGTGCGGCTCAACTCGAGATAGCTCGGCTCCGTCGGGCTCGGGATCCACGGCTGCGGCACCACGATGCGGCCCTTCGAGCCGGCCACGACGATGCGGTTGTCGTCTTCGAGACGCACTCCGCACGTGACGTGGGCCGTGATGCCGGACGCGAAGACGAGGGATGCCGTCGCCCACTCGTCAACACCGGTGTCTCCGACCTCGCCCTTCGCGGTGAGCGACACGGGGTCGGCGAAGCGCTCGCCGATCGCCGCACCCGCAACCCAGCGCGCGGCGGAGACGGGGTAGCCACCGACGTCGAGGATGCCGCCTCCCGCGAGCTCGGGATTCATCAGCCGGTGCTCGGCGGGCAGGTCGGCACGGAACGCGAACGACGCGTCCACGTGCTGCACCTCGCCGATCGCACCATCCGCGATGAGCTCGGCGAGCCGCACGATCTGCGGGTGGAAGCGGTACATGTACGCCTCGGCCAGGTACCTGCCGTTGCGGCGGGCAGCCTCGACGACGGCCATCGCGCCGGCGTGGTCGATGGAGAGCGGCTTCTCGCAGACGACGTGCTTGCCGGCATCCAGAGCCTGAATCGTCAGGCGCACGTGCTGCGTGTGCACGGTCGAGATGTAGACGGCATCGACGTCGGGGTCGGCGAACAGTGCGTCGTACGACTCGTGGATGCGGATGCCGCCCGGCTCGCTTTCGAACTCGGCGGCGAATGCGCGGGCACGCTCGGCGTCGCGGCTCGCCACCGCCACCAGACGACCCGTCGCGCTGTGCGGAAGCTGCTCGGCGAATCGGTGCGCGATGCCTCCCGGTCCCACGATTCCCCAGCGCACGTGCTGCAGGGCTTCAGCCATGAGTGTTCCTCTTATCGTTCACGATCGGTGTTCGGGTGGGCCGGGATGTGCCGGCGGTCAGAAGGCGAAGCGGGCCCGGCGGACCGCGCCGCCGTGAACGTTCACGGTGAGCGAGATTACCAGTAGCATTCCGAGCATGGCAAGAGCCGATTCGGGTGGCGTGAAGCCCGCGACGATCAACGACGTCGCCGCAGCCGCCGGCGTCTCGCGTCAGACTGTGACGCGCGCCATGAACGATCTGCCCGACGTGAGCCCTGCCACGAAGCAGCGCGTGCAGGAGGCCGCCGCCGCCCTGCGCTACCGCCCCAACCGCGCAGCTCAGCGCCTGGTGCGCGGCGGCGACATGACCATCGGTTTCGTGGTCGGCGACCTGCGCAACCCGTACTACCCCGAGCTCGCCGCTGAACTCACGCACCGCGCGGCCGAGCAGGACTGGGGCGTGGTCATGACGGATGTCAGCGGGCGGCGCGGCACCGAGCGCATCGAGTCCATCGTGGGCCGGGTCGACGCCGTGGTCGGCCACCTCGCCCGCCGGCACAGAGAGCTTGTGACCTCACGCGTTCCCACCGTGCTGCTCTCCGACGATCCGGTGGAAAGCGGCGCGGGCGTGCGGTTCGAGTACGCGGGCGCCATGCACGACGCGGTCGCGCACCTCGTCGCCGGCGGGAGACGGCGCATCGCGATGATCGACTCCGATCACGGTCCGTCGCTGCGCTGCCGCCTGCTCGTCTCAGCGCTGGAGGAGCACGGGCTGACGGCATCCGCCGTGGTTGCCGCCGTCGACACCCACCAGGGCGGCGTCGGTGCGGTGACGTCGCTGATCGAGAAGGCGCCTCAAGTGGACGCCGTGCTGTGCTTCAACGACGTGCTCGCGGTAGGTGCGCTGAAGGGGTTCGCGCTCGCGGGCATCCGGGTGCCCGACGATGTGGCCGTGATCGGGGTGGACGGCCTGGACATCGGCACGCTCGTCACCCCCGAGCTCACCACTCTCGCGGTGGACATGCGCGCGCTTGCCAGGCACGCGACGGACCTCGTGGGCGGGCTGCTCCGCGGCGAGACCGGGGACGAGCTTCACCGATCGGTCTCGCACACGCTCCTCGTGCGCGAGTCGGCGTAGCACGCTACTGCACCGACCAGCCTCCGTCGGAGGGCAGCACGGCGCCGTTGACGTTCACGCCGTCGTCGCTGAGCAGGAACGTGATCGACGCTGCGAGCTGCTCGGCGGTCGCCACGGTCGGGATCATCGCCTGGAACGGCTGCAGCCGCGCGGACCCGGCCTGCGACACGTTCGGCGGGAACGGGATGCCCGTTGCGACACCGCCGGGCGCCACCGCGTTGACGCGGATGCCCTGCGGCCCGTACATGAATGCGGCGCTGCGAGTCAGGCCGATCACGCCGTGCTTCGACACGGTGTACGCGTTGCCCGAGGCGTTGCCGCGGATGCCCGCCTCCGAGGCGATGTTCACGACCGATCCGGCGCCGGCCGCGAGCATCGCCGGAAGCACCGCGCGGGTGAGCTTGAACGCGCCCGTCAGATTGATGCCGATGACCCGTTCCCAGGTGGCATCCGACGTCTCGTGCAGCGGCGAGAAGTCGTCGTTCACGCCGGCGACGTTCGCGAGAGCGTCGATGCGGTCCCCTGCGGCGGCCACGATGGCATCCACATCGTCCTGCTTCGTGATGTCACCGACGACCGTGACGATCTCGGCGTCGGGCAACGATCCCGTGAACTCCTGAAGTCGCTCGGCCGAGACATCGACGGCCACGACCCGCCCGCCCTCGCGAGCCACCCGCGATGCCGTCGCACGGCCGATGCCCGACGCGGCGCCGGTGACGATGACGGTCTTGCCGGCGAACCGGCCGGGCGTGATCTTCTCCGTCCATCCGGTGCTCTCCGCCGCTTCCGGCATGATGCCGCCGTTGGCCTTGAGCACGAGGTCGTCGACAACCGACTGCGGCAGCTGACCCTGGCTCAGTGCCACGAGCTGCTGCAGCGGCAGACCCTTGATCGGTGCCAGCGTCGACTCGTCGGCCCCGCTGGCCGCGAGCAGGCCGCGCACCAGCGGGCCGCCCTCCGGATCATCCAGCCATCGGCCGATCGGGCTGTTCGCGGTCAGCGGTTCGCGTTCGTTCGCCATGGGTGTCTCCTCTTGTGTGTTGGTGGCGGACGGTTTCGATACGCCGCCTGCGGCGGCTACTCAACCGGCGATAGTGGGGGCGGGTTCGATACGCCGCCTTCGGCGGCTACTCAACCGGCGGTCGTGGTGGCGGGCGCAGACACCGCCGCTCCGGCCGGAGGTGCGGGCGTCTTCGCCGCCGGCACGCCGTGGAGCGGATGACTGCGCTCGAGCTTCGCGCCCTCCACGTCGACGTCGGGAAGGATGCGGTTCAGCCAGCGCGGCAGCCACCATGCGGCACGACCGAACAGGTGCATCAGTCCCGGCACGAGCACCATGCGCACGACGAACGCATCGAAGAGCACACCGAACGCCAGGCCGAAGCCGAGCGGACGCACCATCGACAGTTCGGAGAACACGAACCCGCCGAACACGGAGATCATGATGATGGCCGCCGCTGTCACCACGGCCCGGCCGCCTCGCAGCCCGGAAACGACCGCCTCACGCGCCGACAGCCCATGCACGTACGCCTCGCGCATGCCGGAGACGAGGAACA
The DNA here is from genome assembly GCF_051954055.1 of Humibacter sp. Lineage (NCBI taxonomy): Bacteria > Bacillati > Actinomycetota > Actinomycetes > Micrococcales > Microbacteriaceae > Humibacter > Humibacter sp. The sequence goes on from NZ_JBQCIE010000114.1 coordinate 6,916, forward strand.
GCTGGTAGTCCATCGCCAGCCCGAAGAGCACGCCCATCACGATGATCGGCGCGAAGCTCAACACCGGACCTGGATCGTGCACACCGAATACGGCGCTCAGCCATCCCCACTGGTACACGGCCGTCATACCGCCGAACGCGGCGAACAGCGACAGCACGTACCCACCGGTGGCGATGATCGGCACGAGCAGCGAGCGGAACACGATGATCATGATGATCAGCGACAGCCCGACCACGACCGCGAGGTAGAGCGGGAGCACGCCGGCGAGCTTGTCGGAGATGTCGATGTTGGCGCTCGCCTGCCCAGCGACCCCCAGCGTCGCGCCTCCCGGGAGCTGGTCGTGATCACGCAGCTCGTGCACGAGCTTCTCGGTGGATGCGCTGCTCGGGCCGTCCTTCGGCACCACCTCGAACGCCATGAAGTCGTTCGCCTTCGACGTACCGATCGGCGCCACTGCGACGACGTCGCTGCGGGCCATCAGGTCGCCGACGATGCTCGCCTGCGTGGCCGTGACATCCGCGGAGTTCACCGCCTTCGGCAGCGTCGCGGTCACGATCAGCGGCCCGTTCTGCCCTGCACCGAACTCGTGGGCGATCGCCTTGTACGCCTTGTACTGCGTCGAGCTCGTCGACTCGGACGACCCGTCCGGCAGACCGAGACGCATCGAGAGCGCAGGCAGGGCGATGACGAGCAGACCGACGACCGCGGCGACGACGCTCAGCACGGCACGGCCGGTGCGCATCGGGCGCACGACGGGGGCACGGTGCGCCTCGTGACCGATCTGCGCGCGGGCCTTCTTGCCGAGTACTCGCGATCCGAGCATCCCGAGCAGCGCCGGCGTGAGCGAGACGGCGACGAGCACGGCGACGAGCACGCAGACGGCGCCTACCGTTCCCATGACGCCGAGGAACTGGATGCCGCTCACGTTCAGCGCGAGCAGCGCGACGAGCACGGTCGCGCCGGCGAACACGACGGCGTTGCCCGCCGTGCCGTTGGCGAGGCCGATCGACTCGCGCACGTCCATGCCCGCCAGCAGCTGTCGTCGATGCCGGTTCAGGATGAACAGCGAGTAGTCGATTCCGACGGCGAGGCCCAGCATGACGCCGAGCACCGGTGTGACAGAAGACATGTCGACCGTTCCGGAGAGCGCCATCGATCCGGCCACACCCACGCCGACCCCGATCAACGACGAGATCAGCGGCATCACGGCCGGCAACAGGGCACGCATCATCACGATGAGCACGATGAGCGCGATCACGACGCCGGTGATCTCTCCCGGGCCGATCAGTCCGCTGATCGAGGTCGCGATCTCGGACGAGTAGTTGATCCTGACGCCGGGGATGCTCGCGGCATCGAGCTTATGCGCGACGGCCGTCTTCACGTCGGCCGGCAGGTTGAACAGGCTGTCCTTGAACTGCACCATGCCGATCGCGGTGCTGCCGTCGTTCGACACCGTCTTGATGTCGGCGGCGGCGTCGAGCAGCTTCTGGCCGGCATCCAGTTGCTTCTTCGAGGCTGCGAGCTTCGCCTCGCCCTGATCCAGCTGCGCCTGCTGCGCCGCGAACCGCGCTGACGCCTGGTCGTACACGCCCGCGGCCTTCGCCTGCGCGATCGCGGCGTGGAGCTGCTGCGTGCCGGCATCCAACTGCGCCTGCGCCTGCTCCAGCTGAGCGCGGCCGTCGGCCAGCTTCTGCTGCTGCGCCTCGCGCTGCTCAAGCGTCTGGAACGGATCGACGGTGCTGTCGACGCCCTTCACCCCGGCGACGGACTTCAGCAGCGAGCTGATCTGCTGCTTCTGGTCGGCGTCGAGTGATCCCTTCGTCGTCTGGAACACGACCGTGCCGGTCGCGCCTCCGCTCTGATCCAGCTGCTTCTGCAGTTGATCGGTGACCTTCGTGGTCTCGGTTCCTGGAATGTTGAAGCTCGTGGCGAGCGTTCCGCCGAACGCGAGGAATGCGCCCCCGGCGAGCGCGAGTGCGACGATCCAGCCGACCAGAACGGTCCACGGTCGCCGGGCGGAGAAGAGTCCGAGGCGGTTGAGCAGGTTGGCCACGGCGAGCCTTTCGATCTCGGGTGCGGGAGATGCGCAGCTCGACGGTGAACGGTGCGCCATCCACGCTATCCGACACATGTTGGAAAACCGGCAGCTGTTGGAGAACTCTCAGCGAACGCAGGAGTTCCTTCAGGTCGCGCCGAACAGCCGCTTGCTGTCGTGGCAGAATCGCGGATCATGGATGCCCGCATCGCCCGGACTCGCGCGAGTCTGCAGGACGCACTGATGGAACTCGCGCGCGAGCAGCCCCTCGACGAGATCACGGTGGCCGACATCGCCGACCGCGCTGGCGTCAATCGCAGCAGCTTCTACCAGCACTACGCGGACAAGGATGTGCTGCTTGCGGATGCACTCGACGCGGCGTTCGAGGAGACGGGCGCGCGGCTCGCCATGCTGACCGGACCGGTGTCGGGGCCGCCGGACGAGATGCGGATCTACCTCAGCCACGTCGAGAAGCACGCGGCCCTGTACTCGCGGGTTCTCGGCGACCGGGGCTCGGCCATCGTGACCGCCAGGGTGCGAGACCGGATCGAGCAGGTGGCCATGGAGGGCATCAGCCGCTCCGCCTCACCCGCCTACGACGGCGTGCCGCTCGAGGTGGTCGCGGCCGGCGTCACGGGCGCCGCACTCGGCGTCGTGCGGGCCTGGCTGGAGCGCGATCCGCGGCCGTCGGTGGAGACCGCGGCCGGCTGGCTGTGGCAGGTGCTGCTCGGCCCCGGCAGCGCCTGGACGAAGACGGACTAGCGCTCTCCCGTCGATCGAGCGTCGCGTCGCCACAGCTTCGACGGCCACCAGATCGCGCGGCCGATGTCATACGACACGGCGGGCACGAGCAGTGAGCGCACGATCAGGGTGTCGACCAGCACGCCGAACGCGACGATGAACGCGATCTGCGCGAGGAACAGGATGGGGATCACGCCGAGCGCCGCGAACGTCGACGCCAGCACGAGGCCCGCCGACGTGATGACGCCTCCGGTGACGGCGAGTCCGCGCAGGATCCCC
>NZ_JBQCIE010000115.1:0-7520 GCF_051954055.1 Humibacter sp.
GGCGCCAGCTACCGGCTGCGCGGACGCGGGATCGACAGTCTCCCGAGCATCAAAACCCAAGACACGGCAGACTGAACACGACGAATCAGTGGCCTACTTTTCGACCGTCACATCGGCCTACTTTTCAGACGTCGTCGACACGGTCTACGTTGTGCGCCACGGGCAGACCTGGCTCAACAGGGAGGGGCTCGCCCAAGGCTGGAGCGATTCCCCATTGACCGTGTCCTGGGCACCCACCGCGCAGACGATCGGCAAGAACCTGGCTGCACGAGACGGCAGGCTAACTGCCGCCTACAGCGCGGACATGGTGCGGCATTTCCAGACGGCGACCGGCATCCTTCAAGGAGCACGGTCGTCACTGACGGTCACTCGTGACGAGCGGCTCCGAGAGGTCGCCTTCGGCGGGTTCGAGGGCTCGCCGGGCACGACTATGTGGGATGCCGCGGCCGGCGCACTCGGGTACTCCAGCATGGGAGCCGCCCTCGCGGCGGGAGCGTCGATCTTCCAGCTCGTGGATGCCATCCCGAGCGTGAACCCGTACCCGGCCGACACTGTCGCGGAGAAATCGGCTCCCGTCGCCGCCCGCATGCTTGCGGCCCTGGAAGACATCGTGTCGTCGGCGGCGCACGGCCCGAACGCGAAGATCCTCGTCGTCTCGAGCGGTCTCTCGATCAGCTGCCTTCTGAGCTTTTGGGGACAGGCGGACAGGCTGCCTCCGACCGGTCTCGGCAACGGCGCCGTGAACCAGCTGACCTACTCGCGAGGATCCTGGACCGTCGACACGGTCAACGACCTGAGCTACACGAGCTGAGGTCGTTCAGAGACGGCCGAGCCGGGCGAGGATCTCGAAGCGGTCGGGAACGCCCCAGTGCTCGACGATCTTTCCGTCGATCACTCGCGCCACATCGAAGACCGTGAAGGTGACCGGCTTGCCGGTCGGTGGCCCGAAGAACGGACCCGAGTTGGTTCCGGCGCCGTGTGCACGAACCCACACGGTGTCCCCTCTCTCCAGCGAGTCCTCGACGGTGAAAACGAGGTCGGGGAATGCGGCGTGCACATCCGAAATCCCCTTCTTGATCTTCGCGATCGCCTCCTGCCCTTCGCCGGACAGGCCGAACTGATGCTCGACGACATCCGGGGCACACAGCTCGTCGACGATGCCCGTGTTCCCCGCGCTGAAGCCTTCATGAAGCATCCGCTCGATCACCCTGACCGCTGGCGCGGTCGCTGCCGTCGCATCCATGATCCTTCTCCTTTGCAGATTTAGTGCATTCGATGCAGTATTACTGCACTCACTGCACGGCTAGTATCAGCCCTGTGGTGGCGGAGGTCAAGAAGCAGATTTCCTCGTATCGGCGCGAGCAGGCCGAGGCGACTAAGGCTCGTATCGCGGAGGCCGCCCGGAGCCTCTTCGCGCGCGACGGCTACAGCGCAACGAGCATGGATGCGATCGCCCGGCAGGCGGGCGTGGGAAACCGCACCGTGTATGCGGCGTTCGGCGCGAAGCGGGAGATCCTCAATGCGATCTGTGAGGAGTGGCTGCGCCGCGCGGGCGCCCGTCCGCTCGCGGAACAGGTCCTCGGCGCGTCCGACCCGGGAGCCAGGCTGCGCGGCGCGGCACATTGGCTGACGGTTCTCTACGCGACCGACTTCGACGTGGTGCGCATCCTCGATTCCGCGATCGACGAAGACCAGGAGACGCGGGAGCTCCTGCGCGGCAAACTTCGAGGACGCAACCGGGTGATGGACTCGCTCATCGCCTCGGTGGAGCCGGACCTCACCGTGCCCGTGGCGGACGCCCAGGCCACTTTCCGCGCGCTCGCCGCCTCCGGCGTGTACGGAGAGCTGGTCGTCGAATCAGGATGGTCGCCTCAACGTTTCGAGAGCTGGCTGGCCGACACGCTCGTGAGTCAGCTGACGGATGGGAAGCTCAAACGCGCAGAGTGAACCCACGACGCAACGCGCGTCGTGCGGCGTGGAGTCAGAGCGTCTCCCCCTGCGATTGCGGCTCGACTCGCGTAATAGCGGCGTAGTCGGGCTGGAATCCGTGCGCGATGCTCCAGAGCACAGCTTGCGTGCGGCTGTCGACATTGATCCGCCGGTAACAGCTGCGAATGTATGTCTTGACCGAGTTGATCGATAGATGTGCGAGGTCGGCGATCTCCGTGTTCGTGAAGCCCTGCGCGATCAAGGCAAGAACCTCGGCCTCGCGCTGCGTGAGGCCTTCCTGCCGACCGGGCCAGTCCCCCGCTGAGTGCGTGGCTCGACCTGCGGCGTCATAGACACGGCCGTCCCCTCGACTGATCTCTTCGAGCGCTGTGACCAGCGGACCCGCAGGCAGGTTCTTGGAGATGTAGCCCTGCGCTCCGTTCGCCAGCGCGCCCGCCACGAGGGTGGGATCCATGTTCCAGGAGTAGACCACGGCTTTGCCCACCATCGGGTTGGCCGCCAGATCCCGCAACTTCTCCCGGTCACCCTGCGGCGCCGCGAAGGTGTCGTAGAGCGCGAGATCCACAGGCGAGCTCACGCGGTGCTGCAGATCCAGCTCCACGACTCGCACCCGGGCTTGGTACGGGCTCAACATCGAGGCGAGTCCACGGACGACCACCTCGTAGTCGTTGATGAGCGCAAGCGTGAGCGACATGCGATCAGGCTACAGATCAGAGTTCCACCCCTAGGGGTGGTTTTTCCATCCCGAGGCATCCGTACCGTTGACGGTGGCGCCCAGACCCGGCGTCGCAGAGGAAACCATGATCGACGATGTTGCCGGTAACCCGAGGCGTCCACTCAAAACCCTTTCCATCCGCGAGCTCGTTCTCGAGCTCGGCAATATCGAAGAGCTGGTGGTGAGACGGGCCGACACGGCCGGGGATACGTACGCGGCCCGTTTCATCACCCAGCGCGAGCAACTGATCATCGCGGAACTGCGCAGCCGGGCCGCGTGTCTCCATCCGTGCGGACGGGACAACGCTCCTGTCGGCGCCGACGAGGAAGCCGGCGAATGGGTGTCCTGATCTACGGACCTCAGGAGATCGAGTTCGACGACCGCCTCCTGACTCACCTCGAGTTCGTGATCGTCAACAAATTCAGGCGTCGGGAATCGTTCCTCATGTCGTGGCTCGAGAAGACCCACAGCAACACCAGCCGGCAGTCGATCTGGATGAATCCCAGCTCACCGGTGTACTTCAAGTACACCGGTTCCCGAGTGCCGTCGTTGAACCGTGAGTGGGTCGCACTGCTGCAAGGCGAAGCCAACGGGTCGAGAGGGCTGATCGTGCGCAACGAGGACGGCACGCCGGCGAGCACGAGCAGGAAGCTTTAGCGCACACCGCACGTCTAGCTGGGAGGTGCGGTTCGTACGTGCCGCCCATGTGGGCGCGGAGCGTCGACGACCGTCGGGTCGGAGGTCGGATCCGCACCGTCGCCGGCGGTGTCCGGCCGTTGCGCCGGGTCCGAGGTCTGCACCGCGTCGTCGGCCGCGATGTCCGACCGGTCCGTCGGGTCGGCGTCGCCGGTTTCTTCCGCTGACCCGTAGTAGTCGTAGAGTCGACGTTCGTCCTCGTGTCCGAGAGGGCCATCCGAGTCGACGCGCGGCGCATCCTTGACGAAGTTCTTCGCGTACGGCACGCGGACGGTCTCACCCTCGGCATCCGCGCCGTCGAGGGGCACGAAGATCTTCGACGTGCCGAAGAAACCGGTCTTCACGGTGATCCAGTTCGGCTGTCCCGAGGCGGGATCGACGAAGAGGTCGCCGACGGTTCCGATCTTCTCGCCGGCCTCATCGACGACGGTGCCGCCGACGAGCGCTGCCGAGTTGTTGGCTCCGATCATGTGATCCGCCCCCTGAATGCTTCGAGTATTTAAAGGACTTGATGCTCCGTGGATCAGCGGCCGAGGCCGACCGCGTCGACCCTCCGGTGATACCGCATGCCCGCCAGTCCACCCAGCAGAGCCCCGATCAGGCTCACGATGGCCACGGCGATCGCCGTGACGATACCGGCGACCGTGAGCTCACCCTCACCCAGCGGTATGCGCGGAAAGCTGTTGAGACTGCCGAGGATGTCGAACCGCGCTCCCGCGATCGCCGTGACGATGGCGACGATCACGGCGATGATGACGGCCCAGAGCCACACGGCCAGGCCCTGCTTCAGCCCATCGAAGCGCGCCATGCGGCCGGCGACGTAACCGCCGCAGAAGTACGCGACGAAGAGCACGATGATCAATGCGATGATGCCGGCGATGCCGATCGTGTTCGCATTGGCACCGGCGACGTTCGCGGCCTTTGACGGAGAGCCGTTGGCAGCCAGACCGACCGCCGCACCAGCGGCGGCGACCAGCGCCGTCAAGATCACGGCCGTCCCCGTTGCCGTCAGCCAGCCGAAGAACGCTGACCAGAATCTCATTCCGCCGAAGTGTTCCCTCTCGCGTTCGACGACGTCGTGCCGCAACGTCGCGTCGGCGTCCACGGGGACGGCCGCCTGCGTCTCATCGGGCTCAAAGAGCGGCTCACCCGGACGTCGTTCCGGGGTCGACGGTTCTTCCGCGTTCGTCATCGAATACTCCTTCGGTGCCTCACAGCGTCTCCAGGCATCCGTAACGACTTCTGCCAGGATTCAGGCGTCCACCATAGGCGCCCGCTGGTCCTCGCGGAGGTGGTTGACATCCTGCGATCTGCGCGATGTCGATCCAGAAGCAGAGCCGCGACCGTCACGTCAACGGGTGATCTTCTCTCCGTCTGCTCGGCACACTGGGAAGCGGAAGCGGTGGGCCGACGGCCGTGTAGAGAATCGGCCCTCTAGGGGTGGAGGCCGGTTGGCCCACCGCTTCCGCGGAACTCGGCGACCCGTGCGGACTCGTCATTGCGCCCGAGTGGTGAACAATCTTTCTGTGGCCGATTCGGGAAGTTCACGTCGCCGGTGAGCGACGAGAAGGGCCGGCGGCAGGCTCCTCGTCTGTGGCCGTTGTATCTGGCAGGGTTCGTGACCGCGTTCGGCGCGAACGGCATCGCTGCTGCCGTCGGCGGGGAACATGAGCGGCTCGGCCTCACCCTCGGGTGGCTCGGCATCTTCCTGGCGCTGTACGACGTCGCGGAGTTGATCCTGAAACCGGTGTTCGGTGCGCTATCGGATCGGATCGGTCCGAAACCGGTGATTCTCGGTGGACTGGTGCTGTTCCTTATCGCTTCGGTTGCCGGCGTGTTCGCGACCGGGCCGACGTGGCTGGGGTTGGTGCGGCTGGCGCAGGGCGCAGGTGCGTCGGCATTCTCTCCGGCGTCCTCGGCCGCCGTGGCTCGATTGGCCACGCCCGGTACTCGCGGTCGCTACTTCGGCCGGTACGGTTCGTGGAAGTCGCTCGGCTACGCCGGCGGCCCCGTGGCAGGGGCCGTGATCGTCGCGTTCGCGGGCACCGGATGGCTGTTCGGACTGTTGAGCGTGATGGCGGCAGTGACCGCAGCGGCGGTCTGGATCGTGGTGGCTCCGATCCATCCATTGCCGAGAGAGCGCGCCACCATTGCCGCGCTGGCGAGGTCGGTGACCAGGCCCGGATTCCTGATCCCGGTCGCGGTACTCGCTGTCGGCAGCGCGGCCATCGGGTCGTTGACGGGGATGCTGCCTGCCTTGGCGACCGGCCTGGGCATCCCCCTCGTAGTCTCCGCTGTCGCGGTCGCGGTGATCGCGGTGACGTCCTCGATCCTGCAGCCCTTCGTCGGTCGGGCGCATGATTCCGACAGACTCCGAGTGCGCATGGCGTGCGGTCTTGGCACGATCATCGTCGCGGCGGGATGCGGCGTTCTTGCCTTGTTCCCGAGCGCGCCGGCCCTGTTCGTCGCGGCTGTTCTGGTGGGAACCGGCGTGGCTCTGCTCACGCCGGTGGCCTTCAGCCACCTGGCATCGACCACCCCGGAAGCGCGGCTCGGCCGAACGATGGGATCGGCGGAGTTGGGACGAGAAGCCGGCGACGCGGCCGGCCCGTTGATCGTCGGCGGCGTCGGTGCGGCTGCCGGCTTGCCGGCCGGCTTCGGCGTGTTCGCGCTGATCGCAGCCCTCGTCGCGTTCAGCGCCGCAACGGGGCTGCGTCAGAAGGGCGATACCGCTACACCGACAGAGGGCTAGCGGTCGGCAGTTGCGTCACCGCGCCTCCCGAACCCGCTACGGTAGGTGCTTTCGTGCCATGACCGAGCAATGAGGAGGACCACTGCGTGGCCGCTCTTTCGCTCCCGGTTCTGATCCTGTTGGCGCTGTTCGGCCTCGTCGGAGGCGTGGGCATCACAGCGATCGGACCGGGCGGCGTACTCCCCACAGTCGGCCTCTTCGCGTTCACCGGACTCAGCCCGGCGCAAGTCGCGGGAACGGCGATCGTCACCCACGTCGCCACCGGCGTCCTCGGCACTGCGGCCTACGTACGGTCTGGTCAGCTGCGCACCCGACAGACCAGACGGCTCGCGATCATCCTCGCCGCCGCTGCCGCTGTCGGCACGCCTGTCGGCGTCCTGTTGAACCGGATCGCTCCGAAGTCGGTGTTCGGCGTGCTGCTCGGGCTGCTCCTGGTGGCCGTGGCAGTGCTGCTCCTCGTCAGGGACGCCATCCGTTCGAGCGGCGACCGGTCACGCCCTGGGGCGCTGCTCGCTGCGATCCTCGGGTTCGGCGTCGCGCTCGTGGCCGGGCTGGTCGGCATCGGCGGTCCCATGCTCGCCGTGCCGATCCTCGTCTCCATCGGCGTACCGGTCCTCGAAGCACTGGCGGCGGCGCAGCTGCAGTCGATCATCGTGGCCGGAGTCGGCACGATCGGCTACGCTGCGGCAGGCAGCATCGACTGGCCACTGGCTCTGTTGGTCGGCATTCCCGAGTTGGCCGGCGTTCTCATCGGCTGGAAGCTCGCGCGAGCACTCCCTCCTCGGGTGCTCAAGTACCTCATGATCGCCGCGCTCCTCATCCTCGCGCCATACGTCGTGTGGCAAGGCTTCGCCTGAGCCGCCATGCTGGCATCTCGGATGCGCATTTGGTCGCGCTCGTCAAGTCGGGCGCACCCCGTTGACATTGCCATGCATGGGCACGTATTACGTGAATCACAGGTTCTTCGAAAGCAGCCGATTCCGGCGGTGTGAACAGTTCGCCCTTTCATCGACATCCGCCCGTCGTTGAAGGATCCGGCGTCACGCCCCCGCTATCGGCAACGTGTGGAACCCGTGCAGTTTCGGATCTCCTGAAGTTGGCGGCGATGAGGAGGCCATCATGTCGCAAAGTGATCTCATCGGCGATGGTTCACGTGAGGTGCGCGTGCGGCTGTGCATCGACGCGGATCGGATCGACACCGTAACGCTGAAGGTGGTGCCTCGAACCTGCGAACTGGACGAGATCAAGGTGGGCTGCCAGCTCCTCGGCTACATCGAGCGGGTCGGACACGTGTTCGTGGCTTTGACCGGAGAGCGCCTCGACCGCGCCGAAGAGTGCGGTCAGTCACTCCTCTGGGACCTCGCCGCGGCCGCGCTCGTGCGACAGGCGAGGCTGAACGTCACGTCT
>NZ_JBQCIE010000116.1:0-11096 GCF_051954055.1 Humibacter sp.
CGGTCAGGACGCGCCCTGAACCTCGGCCGAACCAGAAGACTCTTCAGCCCAGCCCAACGCGTCATCCTCCGCGCCCGGGACGGCGGATGCCTCTGGCCCGGCTGCGACCGACCACCCTGGCAAACCGAAGCCCACCACATCAACAACTACGCCGAACACCACGGCAAAACCGACATCGCCGACGGCGTCAGCCCCTGCAAATTCCACCACCTCAACCTGCACAACAACCACTGGCACATCCGCAGACGAGGCACCAACTACGAACTCATACCCCCGACCGGCACCGGGCTGGCACCGATACCCCTCCACCCCAAAAGCACCACCTGGGAACACGTACGACAATGCACCGGATGAGCACGCCCGCACGGCCCCGCCTCAAGCACAAGGCCCCGAACCCCCGAGCCCGGGCACGGGCACGGGCACCCGCACGGGCACGGGCACGGGCACGGGCACGGGCACGGGCACGGGCACGGGCAACTATCAGCGACTCGCTCCCGCACCACGTGCGTGCTGGTGCCGGCCGGGCAGACACGCCAGTGAGGTGGCCACGCCAGCGAGCACAGTCCGTGAGCAGGCGCCGCCGGCGAGCACGACCTGTGACTTCCACCGGCCAGCGGGAACGGGCCGTGGACTGGGTCCAGCTGGCGGCACGCGCCGTGGCGCGGTTGGATCGACGCCAACAGTCCGCGACTCCACCGAGCGACAGCGCTCGTGGGCCGCAGGTGCACGCAGGCCCGCCCCGGAGGGCACGACGGATTTTGCGGGGCAGAGGCGCCGGTCTCTAGAGTCACAACATGAGCGCTCGTACTCCACGTGGATCACGACTAGCCGGATTCGGGCACTACCAGCCCAAACGAATCCTCACCAACGAGGAGCTCGCTCAGAGCGTCGACACGAGCGACGAATGGATCCGCACCCGCACCGGCATCCGTGAACGTCACATCGCCGACAGCTCCGAAACCGTCGTCAGCATGGCCACCGAAGCCGCCCGCATGGCACTCCAGGATGCCGGCCTCGAATCGGTATCACTCGTCGTCCTCGCCTCGACCACACTGGTCGACCGCACACCGTTCACCGCGGCCCGCGTCGCCGACGCGCTCGGGATGCCCGGCCCCGCCGTCATCGACATCAACACCGCTTGCTCCGGGTTCGAGCACGCCGTCGCGATCGCCGACCAGGCGATCAGTTCGGGCTCCGCAGACAGCGCTCTGGTCATCGGAGCCGAGCGGCTGTCGGACGTGACGGACTGGACGGACCGGCGCACATGCATCCTCACCGCGGACGGTGCTGGAGCGGCAGTGCTCGTCGCCTCCGACGAACCCAAGGTGTCCCCGGTCGTGTGGGGCTCCGTGCCCGGCATGACGAATGCCGTCGTGATCGACGGCGACCCTCAGGTGTTCTCGCAGGACGGCCAGGGCATCATGCGCTGGGCACTCACGAAGGCGGCGCCGCACGTTCGTCGCGCGCTGGAGATCGCGGGTGTGACGATCGACGACATCGACGTCGTCGCATTCCACCAGGCCAACCTTCGTCTCATCGAACCGCTCGCGAAAGCGATCGGCGCGACGGGAAAGCAGATCGTCATCCACGACATCGAGGAGTCCGGAAACACGTCGGCCGCCAGCGTGCCTCTGGGGCTGTCCAAGGCGTGGCACCGCGGCGAACTTCCACGTGGCGGCAGGGCGCTGCTGTTCGGCTTCGGCGGCGGCTTCGCCTACGCCGGCCAGGTCGTCGAGCTGCCTGAGTAGACCTCACGAGCGACCCGGTCCCGAGAGGCCGCCCGGCGCAGCGATTCCACATCCGTCGCACTGCCATCAGGTGGTCCGGGTCACGCGTCGGTCACTCCACCTCGAGTCGTCCGACCTTCTCCAGCAGAAAGTCGCGTTCACGCTCGTTCCCGGCGAGCGCGGCGGCCCGACGTAGTTCCGACGCCGCTTCATGCGTGCGACCGAGCCGGAGCAGCAGTTCACCGCGCACGCTCGGCAGCAGGTGCGACCCGCGAAGGTCGCCTTGCTCGGCTAGGCGATCGACCAGTTGAAGCGCGGTCGCGGGTCCGGTCGCCATCGCGACGGCGGCTGCACGGTTCAGTTCGACGACCGGATTCGGTGCCAGCCGGCCGAGCGCTTCGTACAGCAGCACGATCTGCACCCAGTCCGTCTCCTCGGCGCTCGGCGCGATGGCGTGGCACTCAGCGATCGCGGCCTGCAGCGCATACGGGCCCCGTCCTCGGCCGAGCGCATCGACGCGAGCGAGTGCTGCACGACCGCGCGTGATCTGTGCCCGATTCCAGCGGGTCCTGTCCTGCTCGGTGAGCGGGATGGGAGTGCCGTCCGAATGCGTCCGCGCCGCGAACCGCGCGGCCTGCAACTCCATCAGCGCGACGAGGCCGTGCACCTCGGGTTCCCGCGGGAGCAACCCCGTGACCATGCGCCCGAGGCGGAGTGCCTCGTTCGCCAGATCCGCGCGCATCCACTCGCTTCCGGATGTCGCGGCGTATCCCTCCGTGAACACCAGGTAGACGACGCTGAGCACGCCGTCGAGACGCGCCTTCCATTCCGAAGGCTCGGGCGTCTCGAACGGCACGTGTGCCGCCGCAATCGTCTTCTTGGCACGCACGATGCGCTGCTGAACGGTGGCGACCGGCACGAAGTACATGCGCGCGATCTCCTCCGTGCTCAACCCGGCGACGATGCGCAGCGTGAGCGCCACCTGCGCCTCGCGCGACAGCACCGGGTGGCAGGCGGTGAAGACCAGCCGTAGCACGTCGTCGTCGATCGGTTGCCAGACATCCTCGGATGTCTCCTCGAGCGTCATCGCGACAGCACGGTAGCGATCGTCGAGGCGTTCCCCGCGACGCCACTGGTCGATGGCGCGACGCTTGGCCACGGCCGTGAGCCACGCCCCAGGATTGTCGGGCACGCCGTCTCGTGGCCATTGGCGGAGCGCCTGAACGAGGGCATCCTGTGCGAGATCCTCGGCGAAGCCGACGTCGCCAGTCACCTTGGCGAGCGTGGCGACGATGCGCGCGCTCTCGATGCGCCAGACGGCGTCGACTCGCGCCGTGATCCCGTCCATGGATGCCTCCCTACGCAGCCCCCGTCACGCGTTCTCGGCTGCGGCTCGCCACTCGGCTTCCTTCTGGATGTACTCGTTGTCACCGAAGTCGGCGAAGTCGCTCTCGTCGGTCACCCTGCGTACCTCGAGCTTCGAGCCCGGGCCGAGCGGGCAGCGGCTCGCCCACTCCGCGGCCTCCTCTTTCGAGTTCACCTGCAGGATCCAGAAGCCGTTGAACAGCTCGTGCGTCTCTCCGTAAGGACCGTCGGTGACAGCCGGAGGCGTGGTGGAGAAGTCGACGACGAATCCGGTGGTCTCGACATCGTCGGCGAGTCCCTCGCCGGCGAGCAGCACACCGGCCTTGATGAGCTGCTCGTTGTACTGGCCCATCTTGGTGATGACCTCGTTGAAGTCCATCTCCTCGTACGCCTGCTTGGCGGCGTCGGTGGCTCGCATGATCAGCATGTACTTCATGGTTGTCTCCTTGTTCGTCTTGGGATGCGCTCGCACCCTTCTACTATCGCGTCGCCCCTCACGCGAGGACGTCGACATGGGGTGGGAAGTTTCTTCTGAGACGGGGAGGCGGGGTTTCGATACGCCGCTTCGCGGGCTACTCAACCGGCGGGGGAGCGGGGTTTCGATAAGCGCCGGCGGCGCAACTCAACCGACGGGAGTCTCGGCGCCCCATATTCTTGAAGGCATGTCCAAAGTGCTCGCATCCCTTCCCGTCGGCGAACGTGTCGGTATCGCGTTCTCCGGTGGCCTCGACACCTCCGTCGCCGTCGCGTGGATGCGCGAGAAGGGTGCGGTGCCCTGCACCTACACCGCAGACCTCGGTCAGCCCGACGAGCCGGATGTCGAGGCCATCCCCGGTCGTGCCGCACAGTACGGCGCAGAGCTCTCCCGGCTCGTGGACTGCAAGCTGCCGCTCGTGGAGGAAGGACTCGTCGCGCTGCAGTGCGGTGCGTTCCACATCCGTTCGGGCGGCAAGACGTACTTCAACACCACCCCGCTCGGCCGTGCGGTGACCGGCACGCTCCTGGTGCGCGCCATGCTCGAGGACGGCGTGGAGATCTGGGGCGACGGATCCACCTACAAGGGCAACGACATCGAGCGGTTCTACCGCTACGGGCTGATGGCGAACCCGCGGCTGCGCATCTACAAGCCGTGGCTCGACCGCGACTTCGTCTCCGAACTCGGTGGACGCAAGGAGATGAGCGAGTGGCTGCAGGCGCGCGATCTGCCGTATCGGGCATCCGTCGAGAAGGCGTACTCGACCGACGCGAACATCTGGGGGGCCACGCACGAGGCGAAGCTGCTCGAGCAGCTCGACACCCCGATGACGATCGTGGAGCCGATCATGGGGGTCGCGTTCTGGCGTGACGACGTGGAGATCGCGGCAGAGGATGTTCGCGTGCGGTTCGAGCAGGGACGTCCGGTCGCGCTGAACGGCGTCGAGTACGACGCCCCGGTCGCTCTCGTGCTGGAGGCGAACACCATCGGCGGACGCCACGGGCTGGGCATGAGCGACCAGATAGAGAACCGCATCATCGAGGCGAAGAGTCGCGGGATCTACGAGGCGCCCGGCATGGCGCTGCTGCACATCGCCTACGAGCGGCTGCTGAACGCGATCCACAACGAAGACACCGTCGCCAACTACCACAACGAGGGCCGACGGCTCGGCCGCCTGATGTACGAGGGCCGCTGGTTCGACCCGCAGTCGCTGATGCTGCGGGAGAGCATCCAGCGCTGGGTCGGCTCGGCCGTCACGGGCGAGGTCACACTGCGGCTGCGCCGTGGCGACGACTACTCGATCCTCGACACCAGCGGGCCGGCGCTCAGCTACCACCCTGACAAGCTGTCGATGGAGCGAGTGGGGGATGCCGCGTTCGAGCCCGAGGACCGCATCGGCCAGCTCACGATGCGCAACCTCGACATCGCGGACTCGCGCGCCAGGCTCGAGCAGTACTCGTCCTCCGGCGTGATCGGCGGCGCGACCGCGCTGCTGGTCGGCGACCTGGGCGCGGGCGAGGCGGCCGAGATCAGTGCGGGTGCGGCCGAATCGGACGAGCAGGCCGAGGTGGATGCCGCGAACGAGGCGGCCGCGTTCGACCTCGGCGCGGACTGAACCTAGGTCACGGGTTTCGATATGCGGCGCTGCGCGACGCTCCTCAACCGGCGGTAGCGGGAGCCGACGAGACGCGCGCCAGCCCCGAGAGCGACGCGTGGGCGAGGGCGCTGGCGGCCAGCAGCATCCTGTTGTGCAGGGTGACACCTCGGATCACCTCGAGGCAGATCTCGTCGCGGCTGAGATCGTCGCTGATCGGCGTGGTGTTGCCTCTGGCGATCTCCAGTAGTGCTCGCAGGTGGAGCTCGATGACCGCCTCATCGACGACGTAACCCGCCTTCCGCAGGTCGGTGACCGCACGGGCGAGCTCGGCTCTGGCCGAAGTGGAGACATCCGGTAGGCCCATCCTGTCGAGGATGTCGAGGATCGTGCTCTCGGCGCCAGACGCGTCCTCGGTGCCTCGATGACTGGCCTCCGGCGCCCTTGGCGCGGCACCGAGTGCGAGCTGCTGACAGATCCCCATCAGGTAGACGTTGGGGATCGTCGCATCGTCGATCGCGGTGGTGAGAGCGGAGACCGTCGCCAGGGAGAGACCGAGTTCCCGGCGAACCCAGGAGATGAGCGCCAGCCGATGCAGGTGCAACGCGCCATACACCGAGGTCGTCGCGTTCTTCTTCGCCCCGGGAGGCAGCAGGCCGAGCCGCAGATAGTGCTTGATGCTCGCCGTCGAGACGCCCGATCGCTGCGCCAGTTCCTGGAGCTTCACGCGTTCCCCCTCCCCGGAACACGCCCCCTTGGATAGCGAGCGACGCCTCGACTATCCACGTTGTCCCGGTTGGAATGGCGATACTAACTTACGTCGCATGGCAACGCTCATCGTGGTGGTTCACGCCATGGCGGCATCGGGGGTCATTCTGCTGGCTCCGGTGCAGCTCATCCGGCGCAGCAAGGACAACAAGCACAAGGCCATCGGACGCTCGTGGGTCGTGCTCATGTACCTCGTGTGCGTGAGCGGGATGTTCATCTACTCGCTCACCGGCAGCTTCACGATGTTCCACGCTCTGGCCATCTTCACCTTCTTCACCACGACGCTCGGAGTCATCGCGATCAGACGCGGGATCATCCGGCTCCATGTCGGCATGATGGTCGGATCGTGGCTCGGCGCGCTCACCGCAGGGGTGTTCGCCGTGCTCATTCCGTCGCGGGACATCCCGAAGCTCGCCGTGCAGGACCCGACGCTGCTGTGGAGTCTCATCGCGGTCATCCTCGCCTGCGTGACCGCGTGGGTGATCTACGTGCTCATCGCTGTGCCGGCCACTCGGGTCAAGCGCCAACGCTCGACCGTGGCGGTCGACACGTCGAACTGATCGCTACTGCGAATCGGCGTCGCGACGCTGCTCCAGAGCGGCGCGACGACGCTTGTCCTCTTCGATCTCGCGTTCGAGGTCCGCGAGCTGCTGCTCGGTCGAACGTCCGTCTCGCGACGGCACCGGCTGCACCGTGACCGTCGCGGTGTCCATCGGGGCGGACATCCGCGGGGTGGATGCCTGTGGCCGGCGACGCGGCATCCGGATCGGAGTCGACGCTCCCTCGTACGACCTGCCGAGTGCGAACCACAGCACGATTCCGATCAGCGGGACGAAGATGATCAGCAGGATCCAGACGATCTTGTGCATGTACTTCACCCGGCTGTCGTCGATGCGGATGGCGTCGATCAGCGCGACGACCATCAGCAGCAGGATGACGATGGAGAGCACGGACATAGCTTCACAATAATTCGGGGCGGCCAGTTATGACCGCCCCGAACTGGTGCACCTCCGATCAGAACAGGCCGGCGCGCAGTGACTGCACTCGGCCCAGCGCCTGCTTGAAGTGCCCGGGGTTCAGCGTGCCGTCGCCGGCGGCCGCGGTGATCGCGTCGAGGGCATCCTGTCCCTGGCTCATGTCGCGGGCGGAGCAGAGCAGCAGGTCCATGCCCGCCTGTGCCGCGAGCAGTGAGCGGGCGCCGGTGTCTCCGAACGCGTCCAGTGCGCCGGCTTCGAGGGCATCCGTGATCGTGACGCCGTCGAACCCGAGCCGGGAGCGCAGCTCGCCCTGCACGATCGTGGTCGACAGTCCCGCCGGGTACGTCGCATCGATCGCGGGATAGATGGCCCACGACGTCATCACGAGCTGCACGCCCGCAGCGATCGCCGGCGAGAACGCGAACTCGTCCACGCCGCGCAGTTCGCTCAGCGACTGGGTGAGCGTGACCGGTCCGAGGTCGGTGTTCTGCGCCTGGGTCGCGGCGCCCAGTCCCGGGAAGTGCTTCGCGGTCGCAGCGACGCCCGCGCCCTGCTGGGCGGTGACCATGTCGGCGCCCAGACGGCCGGCGAGCACCGGATCCGAGCTGTACGAACGCTCCCACTGGTCGTCGAAGTTGCCCGGGGTGCGGAACACGTCGAGCACCGGTGCGAGGTTGAGATTCATGCCGACGTTGCGGAGCGCCGCTGCCGCGCCGGCACCCGCGGCGGTGGCTGCGGCATCCGGGTCGGGCTGAAGACCGATCTGCTTCTCGGACAGGATCGGCTGTTGCCCACGCAGTCTGCGGATGTAGCCGCCCTCCTGATCGGTCATGAACAGCAGCGGCTCCTTGATCGGAGAGGATGCCTGTGCCGCGCGCAGGTCGGCGACCACGCCGGCGATCTGGGTCAGGCTCAGGATGTTCTCGCCGAAGAAGATCACGCCGCCGACCTCACCTGCGGCGATGGCGTCGAAGAGGGACTGCGGCGGGGTGGCGCCTGGATACGAGTAGATGACACGCTGCCCGGCTTGCTGGCGCAACGACAGCTTGGCCCACCACGGCGGAGTCGCGGCTGCCGGGAGGGCTGCAGCGCCGAGACCGGCTCCGGCGAGCGCGAGTCCCGCGACGGCTCCGACGCCGGCGGTGAGCACCGTGCGACGGGACATCCCGGCTCCTCGGGAGAACGCAGCACCGGCGGACTGAGGGGCGTTGTCCGGTTCGGACGATGAGAGATTCATGCTTGCTCCTTCGACGGCCCGCAACGCTGCGGGCACCGTAACGAGATTTCTCCCCCTCCCATCCGGGTGTCAAGGAGTTCTGGCAAGAATTTTCGCAGAATCACCATTTCTTGGCGATCATTTTCAGAGGGGAACGCCTGACATCCAGAGACACACGCTCACGCGGACGAGATCTAGTGGCGGCCGTCGCCCGTCAGGCGATGGCGAACGTCGTCGCGCTCTGCGGCGAGAGCGACGCGACGAAACCGGTGCCGCGCCCGAAGATGTCGGGCTGCTCCTCGAGGTCGCGCGTGGCATCCGTCACCCACGACCTCACCCGCTTCACGACATGCCCGTGAACCGCGACGGGCTGGGTCACCGGATCGGTCGTCGTGTTCACCGCGACCACGACCAGGCCGCCGTCCTCGCCTGCGTACGCGGAGGTCAGCACTCCGGTTTGCGCTTCACTCGGCGCCTCGATCCGGACGGCGCCGGGCCGGATGAACTTCGTGAAGTGCGCGAGCATGTAGCCGCGCTTGCTGATCGATCCGTCTTCGAGGATGGGTCCATAGCCGCGGCGGATGTACCACCACACGTAGGCCTGGAACTCGCCATCGGTCATCGCGTGATGCACATGCTCTGCGACTTCCAGAGCCTCCGGCCAGAGATTCGCGGAGTCCGAACTGTTCGGGTAATAGACCTCCGTCATCCAGAGCTCCTTGCCTGCGCCCTTCTCCTGGAATAGCGGGTACGGGAAGTCCGAATACGGGGTGCCATAGAGGTGTGCCCCGAGGATGTCGAGGTTCGCGAAGGCAGCAGCATCCTCGATGATCGGGTCCGAGAACGATTTGACGTACTGGAACGACTCCGGAGCGATGACACGTGTGTCGATCGATCCGGCGTAGTCCCGCAGAAAGCGGATCATCTCCTCGGGCGTCCACCAGGTCCACTCATAGGCGTAGTCCGGTTCGTTCTGAACCGAGATGCCGTAGAGCTCGGCACCGTTGTCGCGCATGAAATGCACGAAGTCGTTCAGGTACTGGGCGTACTCGCCGTAGGCGTCATAGCGCAGACGCTTGGACTGTGCCGGGGGCGTGTAGGCCGCCACCATCAGCTCATCGAGCGCCGGCCCCCCTTCGCCTCTGGTCGCCACCTGCACACTCCATTGGCCGGGCGTCATCGGCACCTGGATGGAGTGCCATTCCCAGCTGCCCTCCGCCGTCGCCGGGAAGAGCTCGTTCGGCGCCACGAGCGTGCCCGCAACGCTGATGTCCAGGTGTACGTCGCCTCCGGGCGAGCTGTAGCGGAACGCGAGATTCTTCGTGCCCTTCGAGCCCACGACGACGCCGTCGAACTGCACGCTGGCTCCCGTGCTTGCGTCGAACTCGACGTAGCCAGTGCCCTCGAAACCGGGGGTGGCAGACGCGACCTGGGCGCCCACGAGGGCGCCTGCCTCCGCCTGGTACTTGCTTCCCTGCGGAACGACATCGCGGTCGAAGAACTCGATCATGTCCGCGGGCGGATTCCACGGCGACGCGAAGACGAGCGCACCCTTCGCCACAGCGTTCTGGGCCGTCTCCAGGTTGAGACTCCAATCCGCGCGGTCTTCCGGGACCGGGATCCGGAGGATCGTCAGCCCCAGATCGTTCTCGCCGTTGTCGAAGGCGGTCGCTCGCTGCGAGGGGGTGAGGTCGCCGATCCACGCGGTGTGCGACATCCCACCGAAACCGCGGATCACCTGGTGACGTTCGTGCGGGTCGACCAAGAACGATCGCGGATCCGCAGCGGCGCCGGCCGTCGGGATATTCGCCAGACCGATTGCGAACGGGACCGCCGCGAGTCCGCCGGCAAGCACGGTACGACGGGTGATCGGGTTACTGAATGGCTTCGTTGCCATGGATCTCTCCTTCTGATGATTCTTCGTGAATGAACAAGGTGTGGCGCGTTGCTAGGCTGACAAGAGCCGGCTCATCGACGTGACGCGGCGGGTCAGCGCGCTCCGAGGCCCCAGGTGGTGAGGCGTCCGCACATGCCCCAGCGCTCGCCAGGCTCCGGTTGAAGCGAGCGGATGCCGCTGCTCGCGAGACCTCCCGGCTCGCCGGCCGCGAGGGATGCGAGCTGGCGTGCCGTGGCATCCAGCGCGGCGCCTGGGCCTAAGGCGACGATGCACTCCCACTCGCCGATGCGCGGGGCAACGAGCGCCGCCGCGGCCGAGTACAGGTCGCGAAGAGTGCCGTCGAGGTCGGATGCCGCTCGCTCCCGCAGCTCCGTGAAGCCCTCCAGCGCGAGATCGCGACGCGCCCGAGCGGCGGAGGCCATCGTCTTCTGGTCGCCGTGCGCGGGCAGCGTCGCGTGCTCGCGGTAGCGCGGGGCGTCGCGCAACACATCGAGCGGGAACGTGAGCACCGCGTCTCCAGCCTCCGGCAGGCCCGCGTTCGACATCAGGGTGAGGATGTCCAACGCTCCGTCCGCGTTGATCAGCCGGTGCACCGTTCCCGGCGTGAACCAGACCACGGCCCCGGGTGCGAGCGGGGTTCGTTGCAGCCCATCGGAGCTCAGCGTCTCGACGGCACCGCTTCCGCCGAGCACGACGTATCCCTCGGTGGATGCCGTGTGCAGGTGCGGCGATCCCCCGCGCAGGCCATCGGGCGCCTCCCAGTCGTACACGCGCAGGCGCGACACCGCGATGCCGCCTGGCAGGCCGATGGGCGGGTTTCGATACGCGTCGCCTTCGGCGGCGCTACTGGGCCGCCGGGAAGGTAGGTCGCTCACTTCGGCGGCGCTACTGGGCCGGCGGGGACGGGCGTCGTTCACGACCGCGTCGGCCCCGCGAAGACGGCGTCGAACGCCGGCTTCGGCTGCAGCGTCTCGTCGAGCACGTGCGCTGCACCGAAGCCGGCGAACGTGTCGGGGATCCAGGAGTGCGCGTCGCTCAGTCCCCACAGCACGAACGCCGAGCAGGAGGAAACAGCAC
>NZ_JBQCIE010000117.1:0-4306 GCF_051954055.1 Humibacter sp.
GCCACGAGCGTGGTGACCATGGTGGACCAGCGCAGGAACACGCCGCACGTCGCCACGGCTGTTCCTGCGACGATCGCGCCGACGGCCATGACCACGAAGTCCGTGTTCTGGTACACCGGCCAGAACGCGGCGACGCACGCCGCCATCATCACCAGCAGGTACCCGGTGCCGATGGCGCGTTGGATCAAGTCTCTCCGGCTCATGCGGCCCTCGATCTCGCCAGGCTCGAGCGCAGGTCGTCGAGGTAGCCGATCGTGAGGATGCTGAGCTCGCCGACCCGGCGCAGCCCTGGCGCCTCCTCGGGAAGGCACCGAACGGCGACGACCTCGGTGCCTGCACGGAACATCGTCGCCGCGTGCCGCAGCTGGGCCGTCGTGACGGCGGACCCGCAGACCAGGAAGGCGATGGACACATCGGGTGTGGTGTCGGCGGCCACGCGGGCGACGTCGGTGATCCGCAACGCTGAGGTGAGGCGCTCGACGCGGCAGAGGGCATCCAGGAGCCGGGTCGGCGTGACGCTGTCGAGCTTGCGCACGTCGTACACCGGGGTCTTCGCGAAGTCCGGCGTGCGCTCGCTCACCACGAACGACACCGACCGATCGTCGCGCACGGCGCGAACACCGAGCGACGCGGCGGCGCTCACGGCGAGCTCGAACTCTTCGTCGGTCGCGAAGTCGCTCTCCGCCAACGACAAGGCCAGGAGCAGATTGCTGCGCCGGGTCTGCTCATACTGACGCACCATGAAGTCGCCGGTCTTCGCCGTGCTGCGCCAGTGGATGTGCCGGCGCTCGTCACCCTGCGTGTACTCGCGCAGCGCGTGGAACGACATGTCACTGGTCGTCAGGTCACGCGTCGAATTGCCCTCGAGGTCTCGCACGAGTCCCGTGCTCATGCTCGGGATGGCTATGGTCCGCGGATGCACGAACAGCTCGGCGGTCTGCTGCCAGTCCGTCTCACGGCGCAGAAGCCCCACAGGGTCGGCGCGTACGGAGCGCACGGGACCGATCGTCACCACCCCACGTCGCGGCGTCGGCACGAGGAACACATCGCGGAACTCCGCGTCCGGCCGGAGCCCAGGCACCGCGAACTCGGCGACGCCCTCCCCCACCGGAACCTCGATGCGAGCGGCGAGCAGGCCCCGTCTCGTCTGGTTCGAGACCACCACGTCTACGGGTGCCGGCGTGCCCACCACGACCCGGGGTGTCGGCAGCTGCAGCTCGGCACGGTAGGCGACCGAGCCGAGGAGGTACAGCACCGCGACGAGGAACAGCGCGACGCCGATCCACGCGAACAGCACCGCTTCCGACCATCCGGCGACGTAGCCGGCGATGAATGCGGCGATCGTCACGATCCCCACGAACACCCCGGTGATGGTCGTCACCTCGCTGACCCTGCGCCACGCACGCGCGCAACCGCTCGCGAACGTGCGCCACAGCCGAACGGCCGTGACGATGGCATCCGCGAGCCTCCCTTCGCGCGCGCCGACGAGCCGGGTGCGCGCGTTGTCGAGCCCGGTGTCGCTGCCGGAGTGGTCGAAGCTCACACGGCCGTCCCATCCAGAGGCGGAGGCGTCTCGAGAACGACGTTCGCGACGATGCTCTGCGGCGTGACGCCGTCGAACTCGGCCTCCGGGTCGAGCACGATGCGGTGCGACAGCACGGGCTCCGCGAGCGTCTTCACGTCGTCGGGCACCACGTAGGAACGACCCATCGCGGCGGCGTACGTCTTCGCGGTACGGATGAGCGCGAGCCCGCCACGCACGCTGACCCCGAGCCGCACCTCGTCGGCGTTGCGCGTGGCATCCACGAGCTTGGACACGTAGTCGTTGATCGCCGGGTCGACGTGGACGGCCCTGGCCAGCTTCGACATCGTCGTGACCATCTCGCCCATCACGACGGTGGGAAGCACGGTGTCGTGCGCCGGGTGGTCGGCGCCCTCGAGGATGCGCACCATCGACGCGTGATCGGGATAGCCGATGGATGCCTTCATGATGAAGCGATCCAGCTGCGCCTCGGGCAGGCGGTACGTTCCGGCCTGCTCCACCGGGTTCTGCGTGGCGATGACCATGAACGGCGGGGCGAGGCGGTGCGTGACGCCGTCGACGCTGACCTGGCGCTCCTCCATCACCTCCAGGAGCGCGGATTGGGTCTTCGGGCTAGCCCGGTTGATCTCGTCGGCGAGCACGACGTTAGCGAAGACCGGGCCCGGGTGGAACTCGAAGTCGCCCGCCCGCTGGTCGTACACCCCGACGCCCGTGATGTCGCCTGGCAGCAGGTCGGGGGTGAACTGGATGCGGCTGCTCGTTCCCGAGATCGTCTCGGCGAGCGCCCGCGCCAGCGACGTCTTGCCGGTACCGGGCACATCCTCCAGCAGGAGGTGCCCCTCGCTGAGCAACGCCGTCACCGCCAGCCGGATGACGTGGGTCTTGCCCAGCAGCACCCGTTCGACGTTGGTGACGATGGCGTCGACGGTGCTCTGGAACCAGGCTGCCTGGTCGTCGGTGAGCGGGTTGAGCGGCTTCGTCGCGGTCGTCGGCGCGTCGGTCATGATGCGGGTGCTCTCCTCGTGCGTGCTCGTCATGGTCTGAACGTGTTGGTGTAGGTCGTGCCGTTCGCGGTGACCGAGGCGGTCAGTACCGGGAACGGATTGGTCGTCGTGCAGCTGTTCCCGGAGATGGTGCCGTCGGTGCAGGTGATGGTGGAGCCGGCGGATGGGAGCGGTCCGGCGGTCCAGGTGAACGTACCGCCTGGGCCCGACGGGGCGGCCTGGAAGGTCACGTTCGCCAGCGTCACCGCGACGGTCGGGGTGGTCAGTGCTCCGGTCCAGGTCGTGTACGTCGCACCGTTCGAATAGGTCACGGTCGCGCCGACGTAGACCGTCATGCCCTGCCCGTACACGCTGGTATCGGGTATTCCGATGTGGTCGCCGGGATTCACGGCGGTGGGATTGCTGTGGTCGGCGCTGAATGAGTACGAGTACGAGACCTGTCCGCCGGGGTCGACCGTGGCGGATGCCGAGGCGAGCGTCGGCAGGTACACGCCGGTCGTCCGCCCGTTGTAGTCGGTCGGAGCGGCGGCGCTGAACGAGGCAGACACGTTGCGCGGAGCGTTGTGATACACGGCCGATACTGCTGCGCTTCCCGACCCGGCGGAGTTGGTCGCGGAGACCGTGAACTTGATCGTGTCTCCGCCCGTGAACCCGCTGCAACTCGCGGACGTGCTCTGTACGTTGACCGGCTGGCACGTGCCCTCGGTCGGCGTCAGAGTGAGGCCGGTCAGGCCGGCGCCGTTGGGGTCGACGGCCCAGGTGACCGTCGCGTTGCCCTGACCGTCGAATGCCACCGACGGCGCGCTGACGATCGGCGGTCCCGCCGGGGTGCCGGACGTGGATGCGGTGTTCCACGCAGGTTGCTGCCCGTAGAACGAGTTCACGGCGGCAACCGTCACCGGGTAGCTCTGCCCGTTGGTCAGGCCGGAAATGGTGTACGTCGTGGCACTCGCACCTGCCGTGTACGTCGAGGTCCCGACGGTGATCTGGTAGCCGGTGACCGCGCTGGCTCCGTTGCCGGGAGCCGGCGGGGTCCAGCTCAGCGTGAGCCTGCCGTCGCCGGGGGTCGCCGTCAACCCGGTCGGCGCCGCCGGCACGACGTTCGACCAGACGAGGTCCGGGTAGGCGACGGCATCCGATGTGCCCATCGCGTTCGTCGCCGTCACCTGCACCTGCACGGAGTTCTGCGGTCCGTTCCCCGGAGTCTGCACCGCGCACGTCGTGGCGTTGCAGTTCGTCGATCCGACGACGCTCCCGCCGGACAACAGCGTGACGGTGTAGCCGGTGATCGGCGCGTTGTTGTCGGCCCCGGCATCCCATGCCACGGTGATCTGCCGGTCGCCGACGCCGACGATGCGCACGTTCGACACCGGATCCGGCCGATCCTCGACCGAGATGGTGACCGTGCCCCAGGTGTACCTGGCAGGGTCTCCGGTCGCATCCGCCACCTCGTACTGCAGCGTGGCGTCCGCCGCCGCGGCGGTCGACGACACCGAGATCTGGAGCTCCGAGTTGTCGGCGCTCGGCGTGATGCTCACACCGTCGGGCAGGCCGCTGCCCAGCCCGCGCACCGCGATCACCCGGAGCGGTTTGCCGGGGAACGGGTTCGTCGCGCCGTCGTTCGCGAGCACGTCCACGGTCGTCGTCTGGCCGCGCGGGGCGATGACGCGGTCCGGTTGCGGGCTCGCCAGCGGGCGCGTGGAGGGCACCACCGAGATGTCGATGCGCCCGGCCTGACCGGCGTTGACGGCGTCCTTCA
>NZ_JBQCIE010000118.1:0-14034 GCF_051954055.1 Humibacter sp.
TGACGTCGGCGCCGGGGCCCGGCAACGTGTCTGGCGTGGCCCGCGTGATCCGCTTCAACGCCTTCGACATGAACTGCGTCGCCCACCAGTCCCCCGGACTCTGGCGGCATCCGCATGACCAGTCATGGCGCTACAAAGACCTCACTTATTGGACCGAGCTCGCACAGTTGTTGGAGCGCGGACGGTTTGATGGGCTGTTCATCGCCGACGTGCTCGGCACTTACGACATCTACGGCGCCAGCGACGAAGCCGCGATCCGGCAGGCCGCCCAGATCCCGGTCGGCGATCCGCTGCTGTTGGTGTCGGCGATGGCGCTGGTAACAGAGCACCTCGGGTTCGGCATCACGACCGGCACGGGTTTCGAACATCCCTACCCATTCGCGCGACGGCTCTCAACGCTCGACCACCTCACCAACGGCCGCATCGGCTGGAACGTCGTCACCGGATACCTCCCGTCGGCGGCGCGGAACATGGGGCACGAAGACCAGCTCGAGCACGACGACCGGTACGACGTGGCCGACGAGTACCTCGAGGTGCTCTACAAGCTGTGGGAAGGCTCCTGGGAAGACGACGCCGTCGTGAAGGATGCCGCAAGCGGCATATTCACGGAGCCCGCGAAGGTGCACGAGATCGGACACAAGGGCAAGCACTTCAGCGTGCCGGGCATCCACATCGCTGAGCCCTCGCCGCAGCGCACGCCCGTGATCTACCAAGCGGGTGCGTCGTCGCGTGGCGTTCGCTTCGCCGCAGAGAACGCGGAGGCGATCTTCATCGCCGGGCCGACTAAGGAGGTCGTCGCATCCACGGTGAAGAAGATCCGGGATGCGCTCGAGGCCGCCGGCCGCGACCGTTACGCCGCGAAGATCTACACACTGCTCACGATCATCACCGATGAGACCGACGAGGCGGCGCAGGCGAAGTACGAGGAGTACCTGAGCTATGCGAGCGAGGAGGGCGCCCTCGTCTTCATGTCGGGCTGGATGGGCATCGACCTGTCGCAGTACGCGCTCGACGAGCCGATCGGCAACGTGAAGTCGAACGCGATCCAGTCCGTCGTGGCGAGCTTCCAGGAGAACAACGAAGACGGCCGCGAATGGACCGTCGGCGATATCGCCAGGCACAGCGCCATCGGCGGCCTCGGGCCGTTCGTCGTCGGGTCCGGTGAGACGATCGCGGACCGGCTGCAGCAGTGGGTGGACGAAACCGACGTCGATGGTTTCAACCTCGCCTACGTCGTGACGCCTGGCACGTTCGAAGACATCGTGGAGCACGTGGTCCCGGTGCTGCAGGAGCGCGGCGCCTACCCGACGGAGTACGACGAGGGCACGCTGCGCAACAAGCTGCACGGTGCCGGCGACCGGGTACCCGACGACCACCGCGCCGCGAAGTACCGCGTGGGCGCGTTCTCCCGTACCGCCTGACGCACATCCGGTCGGCCGACCAGCACGGGAGCGACGAAACCGGTCTCGTTCGCGCATCGCACGATCCGCTCGGCGGTGCCCCGCCCGTTCATAACTCCTGCAACTTCGTTCGCGGACGGCCGGTCGAGCCGTACTTGCCCGGAAGGGCCGGTGCGTGCCGACGAGATTGCAGGAGTTATGAACCGGGGGACCCGGGGGACCGGGGACGCGGGGGACCGGGGACCGGGGGACCCGGGGGGCCGGGGGCCGAGGGACCGGGGACGCGGCTGTGCCGGCCCTACGCTGAGTGGATGGCCGAGTTCGAGTGGGGGCGGTTGCGCCGCTGGCCCGACACCGAGGCCGACAACCTGTTTGCTTCGGATGCCGCGGATCGGCTGATCCTCGACACCGCGGCATCCGCGCTCGGCCAGGTGCAGCCCGACGAGGTCGTTGTGGTCGGCGACACGTACGGAGCGCTCACGCTCGCGGCAGCCGACCGGATGCGCGGTGCCGCAGGCGCGCGCGTTGCGGCGCGCATCCGGGTGCACCAGGACGCCCTCGTTTCAGAACGCGCCCTCGCGGCCAACGTGGAGCGGTTCCGGCTGCAGGACTCCTACATGTCGCTGGACCTCCACCCCGATCTGGTCCGTGGTGCACGAGTGGTGCTGCTGCGTCTGCCGAAGAGTCTCGACGAGCTCGACGAGATCGCCGGGATGCTCGCGGCGCACGCCGACCCCGCCGTCTCGGTCTTCGCCGGCGGCATGCAGAAGCACCTCACGCCCGCCATGAACGACGTGCTCGCCCGGCACTTCGGTCGCATCGACATCGGTCTCGGCCGGCAGAAGGCCCGGGTGCTCACGATCACCGAGCCTCGACCGGCGCCGAACACCGCGGCCGAATGGCCGCGGCGCGAGTTCCACGCCGACATCGCGCCCGGGCTGTGGGTGTGCGCACACGGCGGCGCGTTCGCCGGCACACGCATCGACATCGGCACCCGCTTCCTGTTCGAGCACCTCGACGAGGCCGTTCCCGCCGCAGGGACCGCTGTCGATCTCGCGTGCGGAACCGGCTCGCTCGCGACAGCTCTCGCGCTGCGGCGACCGGCCGTGCACGTGATCGCGAGCGACCAGTCCGCCGTGGCCGTGGCATCCGCTCGGGCGACCGCGGAGGCGAACGGCGTGGGCGGCCGCGTAGAGGTGCGGCGCGAAGACGCCGGCGAAGGCATCCCCGACGGATGGGCGGACCTGGTGCTGCTGAATCCGCCGTTCCACAACGGCGCAGCCCTCGATCTACGGGTCGGACGGATGCTCGTGGCCGCCGCCGCGCGCATCCTCGCCCCCGGCGGCGAGCTCTGGACCGTCTACAACTCACACCTGGACTACCGCCCGGCGCTGCGCAAGCTCGTGGGCCCGACGCGGCAGGTGGACCGCAACCGCAAGTTCACGATCACGGCGTCGACTCGGGCCGCCCCGCGCGTATCGTCACTGTCGTGATCCGGGGATACTCCGCCGAGCAGATCCGCGCGGCCGAAGCGCCGCACCTGGCCGCGGGCGAACCGCTCATGGCGATCGCGGCGGCTGGACTCGCGGAGGTCATCCGCGAGGAGCTGGCAACGCTCGGCATCCCCTTGGCGGACGCCACGGTGCTGCTCCTCGTGGGCTCCGGAAACAACGGCGGCGACGCGCTGTTCGCCGGGGCGGAGCTGGCGACATCCGGATGCCACGTGTCGGTCGCCGAGCTCGGCTCGCGCGTGCACGCGGACGGGCTGGCGGCCGCGCTCCAGGTCGGTGCGCGCACTATCGAGCTCGACGGAAGCGGAGCCGCTGCCTCGACCGGCGCATCCGACTCCCGAGCCGTGGCCGCGGTGCTGGATGCCGCAGCCGACGCGCACGTCATCGTCGACGGCATCCTCGGTACGGGTGCCTACCGCAGCCCCGCGCTCCGCGGCCTCGCACGCGAGGTGGTCGCCACGCTGCAGCCGCTGGCGTCGGCGCCCGGTCGTCGCGTCGTCGCGGTGGATCTGCCGAGCGGCGTCGACCCCGACACCGGCGCCGTACCCGACGAGACCGTGCTGCGGGCGGACGCCACGGCCACCTTCGGTGCACACAAGGCGGGCCTCCTGCGCCCTCCCGCGTCGTCGTACGCCGGGCGCATCGTGCTCGTCGACATCGGCCTCGGCCCCGAGCTCGACGGCGTCGAGCCGCTGATCACGATCTGAACCGACCACCGCAAGCAGGGAGACCACATGCCTACACCGCACATCGCAGCCGGACCGGGCGAGATCGCGCCGCTCGTGCTGATGCCCGGCGATCCTCGCCGCGGTCGCAGGATCGCGCAGGAGTTCTTCGACGACCCCCGGCTCGTCACCGACGTGCGGTCGATCGAGGGATGGACCGGCAGCATCCGCGGGCGCGCCGTCACGGTGATCGCGTCGGGCATGGGCATCCCGTCGATGAGCATCTATGCCACCGAGCTCTACCGCTTCTACGACGTGCAGCGCATCGTGCGCGTCGGCACGACCGGCGGCCTCGCCGAGGGGCAGGCGCTCGGCGACCTGGTCATCGCGTCCTCCGCGCACACGGACTCAGCACTGCCCGGCCTGCAGATCCCCGGCGTCAATCTTAGCCACGCTCCCGCGTACGGGATGCTCGAGGCCGCCGTCGACGCCGCCCGCTCCCGGGGTCTCCCGTACCGCGTCGGCCCGGTGCTGAGCTCCGACACGTTCTACGGCAGTCCGCCGGAGAAGGCGGCAGCGCTGGCCGCGCGCGGAACGCTCGGCATCGAGATGGAATCCGCCGGGCTGTACGCGATCGCCGCGCTGGAAGGGCGCGAGGCGCTCACCGTGCTGACCGTCAGCGACCACATTCTGCGCGGCGAGGAGGTCAGCTCCGCCGACCGTGAGACCGGATACGCACCGATGGTGGAGGTGGCTGTCGAGGCGCTGTTCTCCTGAGACTCTTGCGTGCTCATCCGTTCTCGGATAGTCTGTGTACAGATCATCCGAGAACGGACGATTCCGACCAAGCACGAGGAGCCACCATGTGGAGCACCGAATACACCGCGCACACCCCGCTGTCAGCCGCTGAGGTCTGGGCGGCGCTGCACGCACTGCACGAAGGGCGCCTGACCTACGAGGGATGCGACGAGTTCGTCCTGCACGGACCATTCGCCGTCGGCACCCGCGTCTCGGTCACGCCAGAGGGGCAGGAGACCTTCGACTCGACCATCGTCGACCTCGTCGAGGGCTCGACCTACGCCGACGAGACCGTGTTCGACGACCTTGTGCTGCGATTCCGACACACGCTCGTGGCCGAAAGCGACGGAACGAGCGTGACGCACCGGCTCGAGATCGACGGGCCGTCCGCCGACGAGGTCGGTCCAGAGCTCGGGCCGCAGATCTCCGGCGACTTCCCGGAGTCGATGCAGCGCCTGCTTGAGGCCGCTGCCGCCGGCGGATTCGACGCGGAAGAAGAGCCGGCGGATGCCTGACGACACCGCCGGCTTCCGGCCCCGAGGCACCGAGACTCCCGCGACCGGAACCCGCTTCCCCGGTGGCCCGGCGGAGAGCCCAGGGTTCCTGCTGTGGCGCGTGACCGGCGTGTGGCAGCGAGCGATGGCATCCGCTCTCGCACCGCTCGGGCTCACGCATCCGCAGTTCGTGCTGCTGGCCTGCGCGTGGTGGCTCAGCCGCGCTGGCGAGACGCCGAACCAGGTGCGGGTCGCGGCTCAGGCGGGCGTCGAGGTGAAGACCGCGTCGGAGGTGTTCGGGCGGCTGGAGGCGAAGGGGCTGCTCACCCGTGCGACCGATCCGAACGATAGCCGGGCGAAAGTGATCGGCGTGACGCCGGAGGGCGAGAAGCTGGCGACCAAGGCGGTCGCCGTGGCGGAGGAGGCCGATGCCGCGTTCTTCGGCGGCGTCGACTCCGAGCGCGTCGTCTCGGTGCTGCGGGCGCTCGCCGTCGGGCGCGAAGACGACTGACCACCGGTCGGGGGGTGCGTGAGAGGATGCTGCGGTGTCCGGCCCCGCGTACCCGATCGTCGAGCCGAGCGTCATCCGCAGCTACGTCGGCGAGGCCGCATTCGGGCGCGCGGACGCGTACGCGAACACGGCGGTGCTCGAGCTTCGTTGGAAGCTCGGCATGCTCGAGGCGACCATCGCCGGATCCGAGCCGCAGCCGTATGACACGTGGGTGACGCTGGTGCCGGCATCCGGTGGCCGATACCGGCCGACCGCGAGCGGATGCTCCTGCCCGGTCGGCAGCCGCTGCAAGCACGTCGCCGCAGCGATGCTCGCCGCCCGTGAGACCCAGCTGCGAGCGGATGCCGCCGCCTCCGATGATGTTCCGGGCTGGCGCTCCGCCGTGCGCACGCTCGCCGCCGAGCCACCCCGCGAATACACACCGCTGGCCCTCATCGTCGAGGTGCGCGAGCGCATCCAGAACCGCACGGGCGGACGCTGGAATCGCGTCACCGAGACGGCCCGCGCCGCCACCCGGCAATCGACGGGACGCGTCGAGATCACCGCGCGCATCGGGGCCCCGGGCAAACGCGGCTGGGTTGGCGCCCAGCTGAGCTGGGGATCCCTGCAGTACCGCACGCACGAGCTCGGCTACGACCCGGCGCAGGTGCGCTGGTTCCTCGAGTTCGAGACGCTCGCGCGCGCCGCGCCTGGCCGCTACTTCCACGTCGAGAACAACAGGCTCGATCTCGCCGAGTTCTCCAGTCCCCTGCTCTGGCGGCTGTTCGCGGATGCCCGCGAGCGCGGCATCCCGGTCGTCGCCGGCAACACGAACGGCTCGGTCGGGTTCGCCGAGCGGGCGCACGTGGTGGTGGATGCCGCCGAACGCGACGGCGGGTTGGTGCTCGTGCCGAGCATCCTCGTGGACGGGTCACCCGTCGACCCCTCCACCGTGCGCACCATCGGTGACCACGGTGTCATCGTGCTGGAGTGGCCGTCTTCTCGGGACACCGGTGTCGAGGGCGGCCCCGTCGTCACGCTCGCGCCGACCGATCGTCCGATCTCCGGAGCCGTCCTCTCCGCGCTGCGTCGCGGCGCGATCCAGGTGCCGGCCGCTGAGGTGGCGGAGTTCCAGAGGGAGGCGTACCCGCAGCTCGCGCGGTCTGTGGAGGTGCGGGCGGTGGATGCGAGCATCCGGCTTCCCGAGCTCAGCCCGCCGCTCCTGGTGCTCACCGTCGAGTTCCGCGCAAGGCAGACGGTCACGCTGGGCTGGTCGTGGGAGTACCGGTTCGGCGCCGAGGTGACGCGCTTCGGGGCGACGGCCGGGGCATCCGATGGCGGACGGCGCGATCTCGAAGCCGAAGCGGACGTGCTCGCGGCGGTGACGCAGGCGGCACCCGCGGCGATCGTGGACGACGGGCTGCTCGTCGACCGCACCATGTCGGGAGTGGATGCCGCCGAGTGGGTCGCGCACATGCTCCCGGCGCTCGAGGCGCTCGCGTCGGAGCCCGGCAGTGACCAGGCCGCGAACCCCGGCCTCCGCGTCGACATCGTGGGCGACCGTGTCGACTACCAGGAGCTGACGGACCGGCCCGAGCTGACCGTGACGACCGTGCCGACCGACCAGCGGGACTGGTTCGACCTCGGTGTGCTGGTCACGGTGCAGGGCAGGCAGATCCCGTTCCTGCCGTTGTTCCGCGCGCTCGCCACGGGCAAGAAGAAGCTGCTCCTCGTCGACCACAGCTACCTCTCCCTGAACCAGCCCGTGTTCGACCGGCTGAAAGACCTGCTGGTCGAGGCCGAGGGACTCGCGGAATGGGAGACCGGACCGCGCATCAGCCGCTACCAGGCGTCGCTCTGGGAGGACTTCGAAGACCTCGCCGACCAGTCGATGCCGGCCGTCGAGTGGCGCGCGACCGTAGCCGGACTGCTCGCGTCACCGGCCGGCGGTGCGGAGGTCGTGACGGATGCTCCGCTGCCGGCAGGCCTGCACGCCGAGCTGCGCCCGTATCAGCGTGCTGGGTACGACTGGCTTGTCTTCCTCTGGGAGCACGGCCTCGGCGGAGTACTCGCCGACGACATGGGGCTGGGCAAGACCCTGCAGACACTGGCGCTGATCGCGCAGGCGCGCTGGAGCTTGGAGCGGAGGCCATTTCTGGCCTCCGCCGCGACGCCAGCGCCGACCGCCGTCTCGGCGGTCGGTTCCCGCGAGGAGACCGCCCCGCCCTTCCTCGTGGTGGCGCCCGCATCGGTGGTCGCGAACTGGGCGAGCGAGGCGGCGAGGTTCACGCCCGGCCTGCGCGTGGCATCCGTCACCGCGACCAGACGCAAGGAGCGCACGTCGCTGCGGGATGTCGTCGCCGGCGCCGACATCGTGCTCACGACGTACACCGTGTTCCGTCTCGACCACGAGGAGTTCACCGCGCAGAAGTGGGCAGGGCTCGTGCTCGACGAGGCACAGTTCGTGAAGAACCACGCGTCGCAGACGCATCGGCTCGCCCGTGAGGTGGATGCTCCGTTCCGCCTCGCCGTCACCGGAACGCCGCTGGAGAACAACCTGCTCGAGCTGTGGGCGATGTTCCAGATCGTCGCGCCTGGCCTGTTCCCGTCCCGCCGCCGGTTCGTCGAGGAGTACGTGAAGCCGATCGCGGCTGCCGCCAGTCCTGTTCACGGGACCGACGAGGCGCACGGCCGCGCGCGACTCGAGCGGCTGCGGCGGCGCATCCGTCCTCTCATGCTGCGGCGCACCAAAGACGTCGTCGCGCCCGAACTGCCGGAGAAGCAGGAGCAGGTGCTGAGCATCCCGCTCGCACCGAAGCACCGTGCGCTGTACGACACGTGGCTTCAGCGCGAGCGGCAGAAGGTGCTCGGCCTGCTCGACGACCTCGACCGGCAGCGCTTCATCGTGTACCGCTCGATCACGCTGCTGCGCATGCTCGCGGTGGATGCCTCGCTCATCGACCCCGCGAACGAAGGCGTGCCATCGACCAAGCTCGACGCGCTGCTCGACCAGCTGAGCGACGTGCTCGCCGAGGGGCATCGCGCGCTCGTGTTCAGCCAGTTCACGTCGTATCTCGCCAAGGTCGCCGCGCGACTGGATGCCGCGGGCATCCGGCACTCCTATCTGGACGGCTCGACCAGACGGCGGGCCGACGTCATCCGCGGGTTCCGCGAGGGCGACGACCCGGTGTTCCTGATCAGCCTGAAGGCCGGCGGATTCGGCCTCACGCTCACCGAGGCGGACTACGTTTTCCTGCTCGACCCGTGGTGGAACCCGGCAGCGGAGGCGCAGGCCATCGACCGCACACACCGCATCGGCCAGACCAAGCAGGTGATGGTGTACCGCATGGTGGCATCCGACACGATCGAGGAGAAGGTGATGCGCCTCGCCCGCAGGAAGGGCGAGCTGTTCGACGCGGTGCTCGACGACGACGGCGCGTTCTCGTCCGCGCTGTCGGCCGACGACATCCGTGCCCTCCTGGAGTGATCCCGCTGTCGATTTCGGGCGGGCGTTCGCGTCGGTATGAATGAGCCCGGATGCCGGGCCGCCGCGACGATCACCTGTCACGGAACACACGAGAAGACAAGGATGAGGCCATGGCCGAATACATTCTGCTGGTGCACACCGACGAGTCCGAGATGCCGAGCGGCGTCGGCGACGACGTGAGCTCACCGTTCGCGGAGTTCATGCAGCGCAACGCCGACCGCCTGCTCAGCGGTGCGGGTCTGACCGGTCGCGACACGGCAACCTCGGTGCGCCGCGACGCATCGGGCGCCGTCACCGTCACCGACGGCGTCTTCGTCGAGAGCAAGGAGGTGCTGGGCGGCTACTGGATCGTCGACGTCGCCGACCTCGACGAGGCGATCGCCCTCGCGAAGGAGGTGCCCGTCGTGAACGGCGGCGTCGAGGTGCGGCCCGTCGCCATGCGGAGCTGACCGTGCACGACGCCGGCACGAACGGCCCGCAGCCCGGTGTAGCATCCCCGGCCGCCGTCGCCGCGGCGGTCGCGGATGCCCATCGGCGCGAGTGGGCGTTCGTGCTGGCGGCCACCGTGCGGGTCACCGGCGACCTCGACGACGCGGAGGAGGCGGTGCAGGATGCCTACGCGCGCGCCCTCGAGGCGTGGCCGGAGCGCGGCATCCCGGCGAACGCCGGTGCGTGGCTGACCACGGCCGCGAAGCGCCGAGCCCTCGACCTGCTGCGCCGAGCGGATGTCTCCCGCCGCGCCCTGCCCAGGCTCGCCGACCCGGACGAGCGAGCCGCGGCATCCGGAGCGCCGATCGCCGACGAACTGGATGCCTCGCCCGTCACCGACGACCGGCTGCGGTTGATCTTCACCTGCTGCCACCCCGCGCTCGCCTTCGACTCCCGCGTCGCGCTCACGCTGCGCATGGTGTGCGGGCTGAGCACCCCGGAGGTGGCGCGCGCGTTCCTCGTGTCGGAGCCGACGATGGCCGCGCGGATCACTCGGGCCAAGCACAAGATCGCCCAGGCCGGCATCCCGTACCGCGTGCCGGGCGATGCGGAAATCCGGGAGCGCATCGACGGTGTGCTCGACGTCGTGCACCTCGTCTACGCCACCGGCCACACCGCTCCGGCCGGCGCAGAGCTGGTGCGCCGCGAGCTCAGCGAGCGCGGCATCGAGCTGGCCGAGCTGCTGCGGCTTCTGCTGCCCGGCGATGCGGACGTCGCCGGCCTGCTCGCGCTGATCTACCTGACGGAGGCGCGGCGTCCGGCGCGAACGGATGCCTCGGGCGACGAGCTCCTGCTCGAGGAGCAGGACCGCGACCGCTGGGACCGCCGCTACATCGAGCGTGGGCTCGACCAGCTCGCCGTGGCGACGGATGCCCGCGACCCAGGTCGCTTCACCCTCCTGGCGGCGATCGGCGCCGTTCACGACTGCAGTCCGAGCTGGGAGCAGACGGACTGGCAGCGCATCGCACTGCTCTACGACCGGCTTCGTGAA
Source organism: Humibacter sp. (assembly GCF_051954055.1). Classification (NCBI taxonomy): domain Bacteria; kingdom Bacillati; phylum Actinomycetota; class Actinomycetes; order Micrococcales; family Microbacteriaceae; genus Humibacter; species Humibacter sp. The sequence continues at coordinate 10,326 of NZ_JBQCIE010000118.1, forward strand.
CTCTGGCCGTCACCCGTCGTCGAGCTGAACCGCGCGATCGCGATCGGCTTCGCCCGCGGCCCGGCGGCGGCCATCCCACTGCTCGACGAGCTCGCCGTCGAACCGCAGCTCGTGCGCTATCCGTATCTGCAGGCGGCGCGGGCCGACATGCTCGAACGGCTCGGACGCATCCAGGATGCCGCCCTCGCCTACGACGAGGCGATCGCGCTGTGCGACAACGACCGTGAGCGCGCGCGACTGCGTCAAAAGAAGTCGATGGCCAGGTGACATCCAGATAACAGGTGGATAACATAGGGACGCTGTGCCGTTCGACGCGGTGCCCCACGTAAAGCTGCCGTGAGCCTCGCGGTGGTTCCGCCCAGCCCCGAAGACCCCGCCCTCGTGACAGATCCCGTTCTCCCCGTTCGCTCCGCGACCGGGCCCGGCTCTCAGTCGAGTGCGCCCAAAGCAGGAGCGGGCGAGCGGGTCTTCCTCAGTCGACGAGAGCGTCGGGCGTTCGAGGAGGCCGAGGCACGCAGCGCGGTGCCGCACGCAACACAGGTCGACGTTCGCGAGACGGATGCTCGACTCGACGATTCCCGTCGCGCGCCGGAGGCGAGCCGTGCGCATCACGCCGAGCTCGTTCCGGTCTCCACGCAGACCGGACGCGTACGGCTGCGCCCAGAAGAGCTGGCCAGGTCGACGGACTCCGCTCCGGTGCCGATCATGCTGCCCGGGCCGGACGTACAGGCATCCGTCGCTCCGACCCGGCGCAGTGTTCGCACCGCGCCCAAGCCGGCCGCGAGCGCGAAGCCGGCCGCGAGCGCGAAGCCGAGCAAGTCCAAGCCGGCGAAGCCGACGGGCACGAAGCGTCGTTCACCGCTTTCGCGCATGTTGAGCAAGGCCGTCATCATGCTCGCGGCCGCGGGGCTCGTGGCGACGACGGCGGTGCCGGCGTACGCGCAGTTCGAGCGGCCCACCTGGTTCGACCCCACGACGGGCAAAACACAGACGCTCGCGGTGGGAGCGGTGCAGAGCGGCATCCTCGACCGCAACGACTTCGCCGCCCACACCATGTCGACGGCGCTCGACTCGACGCTCGGAACCGTCGTCGCGCCGGAGGTCCAGGCCGCCGCCCAGCAGCTGATGACCGCCGTCGCCCAGGGACGGCTCACCGGCAGCACCCCCGACCACATCTTCGAGATCCGCTATCTCGCCGCGGGCGAAGCGGTCCCCGGCTGCGGCATCGATTACCGCGTGCTGCAGGCCATCGCGTTCGCGCTCACGAAGTTCAACACCGTGGGCGTGAGCGACATCAACCGGCACTGCACAGGGCAGATCGAGGGCGCGGGCACGGCTTCGGCTCACTACGCGGATGGCGGCGGGCACGCCGTCGACTTCTTCCGACTGAACGGACACGCCCTCACCGGCGGCGACTCCGATTCGATCAAGCTCATCGAGGATCTCGACGCGGTCGTGCCGACGGATTCCACGGTGGGTCAGCAGAACTGCCGCTCGGGCCTGTCGCTCAGCCACTTCAAGCAGATCGACGACACGTGCAACCACGTGCACGTCGACTTCCTCGACGCGAAGGCCGCGACGCTGCTCGGCGGCTGACCACGTCGCGCTCACGACGACGCGGCCGACATCCGCATGACTGACATCGACCTGGCCGACGAAGCATGAAGGAGTGCTGATGACCACGTTCGAGGCGGAACTCTCGCTTGACGGCAAGACGGCGACGGGCATCACCGTGCCCGAGACAGCGATCGAGGAGCTCGGAGGCGGCGGCCGCATCCCGGTCTCCGTCACGATCGGATCGGTCACGTATCCGAGCACGATCTCGCGGATGAAGGGGGTCGCGAAGATCCCGGTGAGCGCCGAGATCCGCGCCAAGGCTGGTGTGGAGGCCGGGCAGCTGCTCACGGTGACGGTCGTGCGCGACGACGCGCCGCGCACCGTCGAGGTGCCGCAGGAGCTGCGTGCCGTGCTGGACGAGCATCCGGATGCCGCCGCCCGCTTCGCCGCGCTCTCGCCCAGCAATCAGAAGCGACACGTGCTGGCCGTCACGTCGGCCAAGACCGACGAGACCAGGCAGCGACGGCTCGCCGCGGTGCTCGCCGAGCTTCAGGGCTGACCGCTCTCTCGCCCGGCGCGGCGGGTGGCGTTCGGAGTCTCGCCGAGCACGGCGCGGTAGCGGCGGGAGAAGTGCGCATAGTCCGCGTACCCGAGCTGCACCGCCAGCGCACTGAGATCGGCCGCCGGCGCCTGGTAGAGCGTGACCGCCGCGGCCCGCAGCCGCCGGCATTCGATGAGCCACTTCGGACTGAGTCCGAGGTACTCCCGCACCGTGCGTTCCAGGGTGCGCGGTGCGACCCCGAGACGTGCGGCCAGTTCCGAGGCACGGTCGATGGATGCCTCCACCTCTGCCAGACGGCACGCCTCGTCAACGAGGCGGTCGCGCTCCCCCACGCGCTCGGCGTACGGCAGCAGCCAGTCGGTCAGCGCTGCGGCGAGCGGCTCGCGCGAGGTGTGCGACATGGCATCCGCGATCCGCTCGACCGGGGCGTCGTCGAGGGGGATGCCTTCGGCCGGCACTGCCCGTGGCGGGACACCGCGGCCCTCGAGCAGGATGCGTCCCGCGCTCGGACGCAAAAGCACACCCACGGCCCAGCCGCGTCCTTTCAGGCGCCGAACACCCACCCGCCCGGTCGGCGGGAACAGGCCGGCCGCCGGGGCGGGGCCGCCTGGCGCACCCTCGACGACCGCGTTGAACGCCGGGTACGTCAGAACGCGCTGGTCGACCGCCTCGCCGCCTTCCGGGACATCCCACCGCACCACCCAGACGTGCCGCACGAGCTCGTCGAGCGATGCAGGCAGAGTGAACCGGTCGAACACAGCGCGCGGGTCACCAGGGTTGAGGTGCCCGCGGGAGCGCGGCGCGGCATCCGTCATCGTGTTCCCTCGTCGTGCTGAGCGGCGCTGTGCTGGCCGGTGTCGTACTGAGCTGCCGGATGTCGCAAAAGTACAAGACGGCGCCGACCCCCGCTGCGTAGCGTCGGAGACATGAGCGAGAACACGACGACAACGCGCGTCACGGCGGCGAACGGTGCGCACACGACCAACGGAATGCCGCACGGATCCACCTCGATCACACCCCACATCGTCGTCCGCGACGCCGCCAAGGCGCTCGACTTCTACCGTGACGTCTTCGGCGCCCGGGTGCTCGACGTCACCCGGTTCCCGGGCGGCGACGGCATCGCGCACGCCGTCGTCGACTTCGGGCACGGCATGATCACGCTGAGCGATCCTCTCGAGTCGGTCGGACTCGTCGCCCTCGACGACCCCGAGCGGCGCCCGTTCACGCTGGCCATCTACGTGACGGACTGCGACGCGGTGACGGATGCCGCGGCATCCGCGGGCGCGACGGTGCGCGAGCAGCCGGCGACGTTCGTCACCGGCGACAGGTACTCGTCGATCCTGGATCCGTTCGGAGTGCGCTGGGCGGTGATGACCCGCGTCGAAGACCTCTCGTTCGAGGAGAGCGCTACGCGCGTGGCGGAGTGGGCGCGCGGGAGCTAGGAGCGGAGGCCATTTCTGGCCTCCGCCGCGACGCCAGCGCCGCGCCCCCGGGAGGGGGGGGGTGTGGAAAAAAAAAAACAAGAAAAAAAATTGGAGAAACCAAAATTTTTAATATTTTTTTTTGTAATTTATTTTTTTTTTTTTTTTT
>NZ_JBQCIE010000119.1:0-34303 GCF_051954055.1 Humibacter sp.
TTCATTTTTTTTTTTTACTTGGGGCCCTTGGCCTTTTTCTCCATTTTTTTTTTTTTTTAATTCTCCCTTTTCCCAACCATCATTTGGTTTTTTTCGGCGACTTGAACCGTCGTCATCGCACCAACGAGAGGAGGGGATCCGATGTCCAAGCTGCCGACGGTGCACGATGTGGCGCGGGTCGCCGGCGTCTCGCGGCAGACCGTCTCGAACGTGCTCAACTCGCCCGATATCGTGCGCCCCGACACCCGCGACCGTGTACGACGCGCGATCGACAGCCTCGGGTACCGCCCACACGCATCCGCTCGCCGGCTGCGCACGCAGAAGAGCTCGACCATCGGTATCCGCCTCGACCCGATGCTCGACGGCATCTCCGGGTCGATCCTCGATCGGTTCCTGCACGCGCTCACCGAGCAGGCGGATGCCATCGGCCTGCGCATCCTCCTCTTCACGGCGACCGGGCCCGAGGATGAGATCCGTCAGTTCGGGCGCCTGATCGACGGATCCGACGTGGACGCGTTCGTGCTCACCTCGACGTTCCACGGAGATCCGCGCACCGAGTGGCTGATCGAGCATGAGCAGACCTTCGTCACGTTCGGGCGCCCGTGGGGCATCGACGACATGAACGATCCGCGGCACGCCTGGGTCGATGTGGATGGTCGCGCCGGCGTGCGCGCCGCGACCGAGTCCCTGCTCTATCGGGGGCTGAGCCGCATCGGCTTCCTCGGCTGGCCGGCCGGATCGGGCACCGGCGACGAGCGTTCCGGCGGGTGGCGCGACGCGATGACCGCGGCCGGACTGGGTGAGGGACTCGAGATGTTGCAGGAGACCGCGGTCGACACAGTGTCGGCGGCGCGCGAGGCATCCGACCGCCTGATCGCCCGCATCGGCGACCTGGATGCCGTCGTCGCCGCCAGCGACAGCCTCGCGCTCGGCGCGGTGGTGCAGACCGGGGGCGCGCTGCCGGTGATCGGCTTCGACAACACCCCGGTGTCGGCCGCGATGGGATTCTCCAGCGTCGACCAGCGACTCGACGAGGTCGCCGCCGGCGTGCTGGCCCTGCTGACGGATGCCGAGGGCTCAGCAGACGTCGCGCGTCATCGTCTCATCACACCGGAACTCGTCGTGCGGTCGTCTCATCCGCCGATGGTGCCCGACGCGAGGATGTAGACGAGCAGCGGCAGCCGGCGGCGCGACGCCTGATCCACGTCAGCCCGATCGAAGCGACGGCCGCCACGATTCAGGGAGTCTCTGTTGAGGGTGCCTCGGCAGGGCACCTGAATCGCTTCACGCCCACGGATCGTAGTCGGCCAGCAGCGGCCCCTGCTCCGGCCGCTCCGCCTCCGGCACGTGCTGCAGGTTGATCCGCACTCGATACCAGAGGGAACTCGATCCGCGCATGCCGTCCACCAACTCGTCGGCGGGATGCAGCCGCGCGGCGGCATCCGCATGCTCGGTCTTCCACTGCTCCAGTGCGGCCACCGCCTCGGGCTTCGTCTTCGTGCGGGCGATCTCGATCAGCGGCATCGTGGAGACCCGCCGGCCGTCGCCGTCACCGGATCGCGGCGGCTTCTCCGCCGGTCCGAGCCGGTCGGCGAGCGCCAGCAACGCATCAAGCGATCCGACCGCCTCGTCGATGCCGGCGTGAGCGTCGCCCCGCTCGGCGAACCTGCGCAGCACGGTCGGCACCGTGAACTCCTCCGGGCGGCGGGAGCGCACCTCGCCCCAGTCCAGCGGGGTCGAGACACGGGCATCCGGCAGCGCGCGCACCGAGTACGCGGATGCCACGGTGCGGTCCTTCGCGTTCTGGTTGAAGTCGACGAACACGCTCTCGCCGCGCTCCTCCTTCCACCAGTGCGCGCTCGCGAGGCCCGGCGCGCGGTTCTCCACCTCACGGGCGAGCGTCTCGGCGGCCAGGCGCACCGCGGCGAAGTCCCACTTCGGAGCGATGCGCACCAGGATGTGCAGTCCTCGCGATCCGCTCGTCTTCGGCCATCCGACGAGCCCGTGGTCGTCGAGCACCTCCCTTGCGATGAACGCCACGTCCACGATCTGTGACCAGTCCACGCCCGGCATCGGGTCGAGGTCGACCCTGAGCTCGTCCGGGTGGTCGAGATCCTCCGCGCGCACCGCGTGCGGATTGAGGTCGAGACAGCCGAGGTTCGACACCCAGGCCAGGCCCGCGGCATCCCGTACCACGGTCTCCTCGGCCGACGTGCCCCTCGCGTAGTGCAGCGTCGCCGTGTCGATGAACGACGGATGCTCGCGGGGCACCCGCTTCTGGAAGAACGGCTCCTGAGACAGGCCCTTGACGTACCGCTTGAGCACCATCGGGCGGTCGCCCGCACCGCGGAGTGCACCCTCGGCGACCGCGATGTAGTACTGCGCGAGGTCGAGCTTGGTCAGTCCCGGCTCGCGGAACACGACCTTGTCGGGGTGCGAGATGCGCACCTCGAACCCGTCGACCTCCAGGAACGTCTCCGACTTCGACGACGGACTCATCTGGCCCAGTTAACTCCCGTTCGCCCAGGCGTACCACTCGGTGCCGAGCCGCGCGACCTGGATCGTCCCGCACACGCGTCGGTCCGTGGTCAGCGGCTGCTTCGGCCACCAGTCGGCCGAGATCGTAGGCTTCAGTGGCTCGCTCCGAGGTACTGCCGTGCAGGTCGCCGAAACCGGTACGCCGGCAGCCGACGCGAACTTCATCAGGTAGCCAGGCGCATCTGCCGGGTAGTCGAGGGTGATGCCCGTGGCGTCGTCCGGGAGCCAGGCCGGAACATCCTTGTCGCCGGCGCTGACCGCCTCGTTCTTGTCGTCGTACACGAGGTACCCCTGACGGGACCCGGCCCACGCGCTGCATCCAGCGAGCGAGGTGGCGGCCAGCAGGGCGAGCGAGACGGCGATAGTGGCGGTCAGTTTCCGGGGTGCGATTTCTCCGGTCGCTCGCCGCGTTGAGATGACCAGCCGCGTTTCAACTGCAGCTGTGGTCCATGGATGCGGTCGTATGCGCCACTTCTGCAGTTGAAACGCCGCGCGACGGCTGGTCAGTGTCTGGATCGTGCAGCGTCAGCTGCTTTTCTCTCGTCAGGCGCTGCGGTGACGTCGCGGATCGCAGGGGTCGAGACATCCTGCTTGCCGCGTCCCGCAGCGGTCGGCGCCGCGGGGGCGAGCGGGCGACGGGGGATGGCGCGGATCGGCTCACCGCGCCGGTCCTGCCCGGGCAGCGGCCGCGACCGGCGACCATAGATCAGCTCCGACGAGTCGAGCAGCCACGGCACGAGCGCGATCGTGACCCCGTGGATCATCATCAGCTGCTTCGAGATGCGCCGGGCGCGATGGTTGTGCAGCAGCCCCTCCCACCAGTGGCCCACGATGTACTGCGGCAGGTACACCGTCGTCACCTCGGAGCCGTGCTCCTCGCGGCGGTGCTTGATGTACTTCATCAACGGAATGCCGAAGTCTCGGTACGGCGACTCGATGACGGTCAGCGGCACGTGGATGTTCATGTCGTGCCACTGCTTCTGCAGCAGCTCGGTGGACTCCTCGTCGACCGAGATGTGGATCGCCTCGATGGACTGGTGCCGCGCCGCGATCGCGTAGTCGAGCGCCTTCAGCACGGGCTTCTGCATCTTGCCGACCAGCACGATCGCGTGGTCGCCGCGAGAGCCGAACGTGGTGGTCGGGTCGACTTCGACCTCCTTGGCCACGTCGCGGTAGTAGCGGTTCACGCCGAGCATCAGCAGGAACAGCACCGGCATCATGATGAACACCAGCCACGCGCCGTGCGTGAACTTCGTGATCGTCACGACCACCAGAACGCTGAACGTGAGCAGCGCGCCGAACGCGTTGATCGACATGCTGCGGATGATCGTGGTGCGGTCCTTCGCCTGCCGTCGAGCCTCGCGGTCGCGCAGCAGGGTGATCCAGTGCTTGACCATTCCGGACTGGCCGAGCGTGAACGAGACGAACACGCCGATGATGTACAGCTGGATCAGGTTCGTGAGGTTCGCCTGGTAGATGACCAGCAGGATGATCGCGGCCAGCGCCAGCGCGATCACACCGTTCGAGAACACCAGGCGGTCGCCGCGCGTGGACAGCGCCTTGGGGGCATACGAGTCGCGGGCTAGCACGGAACCCAGCAGCGGGAATCCGTTGAACGCGGTGTTGGCCGCCAGCAGCAGCACGACGGCGGTGGCCGCCTGCACGATGAAGAACGGCACCGAGTTGTTTCCGAAGGTGGCGGATGCCAGCTGCGCGATCAGCGAGCGCTGCGGCTCGGTCGCGCACTGCTTCCAGCCGATCAGGTCGCACGGGTTCTCCGCGTAGTGCACGCCGCTGATCAGCGAGATCGCCATCAGCCCGGCGAACAGGAAGATCGCGATACCCCCCATCATGAGCAGCGTTGTGCGGGCGTTGCGGATCTTCGGGGTGCGGAACGCCTGCACGCCGTTGGCGACCGCCTCGACACCGGTGAGGGCGGAACATCCGCTCGAGAATGCCCGCAGCAGGAGCAGCACGATCGCCGCCTGCGCCAGACCCTCCGAGCGCACCGCGTACTGCGCCGACTCCGCGATAGGTGCGACGCCGAGCGCGGTACGGATGAGCGCCGTCACGATCATCACGCCGATCGAGCCGATGAAGACATAGGTCGGGATCGAGAACGCCTTGCTCGCCTCCCGCACGCCGCGCAGGTTCATGCCGGCGATGAGCACGACGAACGCGACCGCGAGCTCGACCCGGAACCCGCTCAGCCAGGGAAGTGCGGAGATGATGTTGTCCACGCCGCTGGCTACGGACACGGCGACCGTCATCACGTAGTCGACGAGCAGAGCGGATGCCACGACGAGCCCGGCTTTCTCGCCGAGGTTCTTGTGCGCGACCTCGTAATCGCCGCCGCCTGAGGGGTACGCCTTCACGAGCTGCCGGTACGAGGCGACGACCGTGAGCATGAGCACGATGACCGCGAGAGCGATCCACGGAGAGTAGGTGAGGAACGCGACACCGCCCACCAGGAGCACCATCATCAGCTCCTGCGGCGCGTACGCCACGGAGGAGAGCGCGTCGCTGGCGAAGATCGGCAGCGCGAGGTGCTTCGGGAGGAGCTGCCCCTCGAGCTTCTCACTGGGTAGAGGTTCCCCGATCAGCCACCGTTTTGCAGAGCGACCGTCGAGCCCGGGGACCTTCCCCTCATTTGTCACGAGGGACGAGACTACTACCTGCCTATTGACTGTCAAGTCGGTGCGTCATGGCACGAAGCCAACGCCCAGCGTTGTATCGGCGAGGGTGCATCCAGGGGCACCGGACCTACCCTGATGGCATGCCACGAAACAGAAGTGGCGCAACGATCCACAGGCACGGTCTGACTCAGGCGGTCGAGTGGCTGGACGGCAAGCTGGTCCCGGTGCTGGGACCCGCACCGCTCGGTCCCTACGACGCCCAGCCGCCGCTCAGCACAGCCTGCCCGCTTTGCGGGGAGGCTCTCGCCCGTCACGTCTCGGAGAAGGAAGAGGGGCACGTGTACCTGCACTGCCCGAACGGAACCGTGACGGAGACCGGGCGGGTGGCGTGAGCATCCGCGAGTCCGATCGCGCGTGAGCGCGACGCCCACCGAGTGACACGCCCGAGGCATCAGGGTCCCGGGCGCGGGAGGGATGCGCGCGCTCAGCGCCCGAGTTTGCTCAGCAACTCGGAGCGCACCCGCGAGAGGCCCTCCCGCAGGCCGCCGATCGCCGCGGCGGGGATGCCATCGCGCATGGATGCCTGCCGCAGATCCGCCCGCACCTGCTGGCGGAACTCGTTGAGCACGATCTCCGCCTCGCGCAGTGCGAGCCGCGACTCCCCGCGTGCGTCGGGCGCGGTGTCCTGCGGCGTGGTCTCTCGCGCGAAACGCTTGGTGTCCTCCTTCGCCTCCCGTGCCGCGGCCGCGAGGTCGGCACGCAGGCTCTTCATCGCCTGGTTGACGCCGGCCCGCACCTCGTCGGCCATGCGGCGCAGCGAGTCGGTCACTTCGTTCTCGATGTCGTCGAGCTCGGATGCCCGTGCCCGCAGCTCCTCGCGGCCCGCGTCGGTGATCGCGTACACGGTCTTGCGCCCGACGGCGGTCTTGGTGACGAGTCCTTCTTCTTCCAGCTTCGCCAGCCGTGGGTAGATCGTCCCCGCGCTGGGGCTATACGTGCCGCCGAACCGGTCGCTGAGCGCCTGGATCAGTTCGTAGCCGTGCTTCGGGGACGTCTCGAGCAGACTGAGCAGGTACAGGCGCAGGCTGCCGTGGGAGAACACCGCGGGTGTCATGCGGCGCCGCCAGCGGCATCCGTCGTCGTGCTCGTCGGCTCGCCCTGCCGTCTGCGCACCACGGAGATGTTGCCGGAGACGGAGCTGGCAGACACGTCGAGCCACTTGCCTTCGAGGTTGCCGGTCTGGCTCGTGTAGGTCTTGCCCATCGAGCCTTTGATCACAGTGGTCCCGTCCAGGTGGGCGATGCCACTCACCGTGTTGATGCGGTAGCGAACACCGACGTTCTCGTCGAGACGCATTGTGAGGTCGCCGGAGACGGAGTTCGTCTTCACCTCGAACGGCACGTCGAAGAGGTCGAGGTAGATGTTCGCACTCACGCTGTCGGCGGCGAACTTGGTGACGCTTCCCGACACCGTGAGATCACCGGACACGGTGTGCGCAGAGACCTCGCCGCGGTGGTCGCGTGCCGTCAGCTCGCCGCTGACGGTGTTGAGATCGAGGTCGCCAACAATGCCGTCCGCCGTGATCTCTCCGCTGACGGTGTTGAGCTTGGGGTCGGTGACGAGCCCGCTGACCAGTGCGACGGCGGAGATGACGCCGAGCTTGAGTTCGACGTCCCGCGGCACGAGCACCGTCACGTCGGCGGTCGCCTTGCCCCGCCAGGAACGGAAAACGTCGATGAAGTTGTCCCATCGCCACTGCGGGTGGTCCACCTCGAGGGTGTCGCCGTCGATCGAGATCAGCAGCTCCTTGCCGCTCACCTCGTTCACCTCGACCCGAGCCGTCGGCTCGTCGTGGCCGATCACGTCGACGCGACCGCCGATCAGGCTGACCTTCAGCTTGCGCACGACCTCGAAGTCGATCGTCTTGCTCTCTCCTGGATTCACGATCCAGCGTTCCTGTGCCATGTCCATTCCTTCCGGTTCTCGAGATATATCGCGACTTCGAGAGACACGATATATCGCGTTCCGCGATTGTGCAACTCTTGGTTGTTGACAACGTCCGTCAGTGAGAGCTAACGTAAGGCGGTACTGACGAATGGAGCGGATCATGGGACAGCCGGTGGCGATGTTCGAGTTCACGGCGCGCGACAGCGAGAAGGCGACTCGGTTCTACACGGAGCTCTTCGATTGGACGGCTCAGCCGATCGGCGACGGATACACGCTGATCGACACGGGTGCAGGCGAGGGAGCGATCCCGGGCGGTATCGGGGAGCCGCAACGCGGCGACGTTCCGCGCACGACGGTCTACGTGCGCGTGGACGATCTGCAGGCGTACCTGGACAAGGCAGTCGAACTGGGCGGACGCGCGGTCGTGCCACCGACGGCGCTGCCGGACGGCTACGGCTCGTTCGCGGTTCTCGCCGACCCAGAGGGCACGCTCGTCGGACTGTGGGCGTAGTGGCCGCGGCCGACCCGGACCGCTTCGACGAGGCCGGATCCACCGAGACCGACGTGCTGAAGGCGGTCGTCGAGCCGCGGCGCCGCGCCATCCTCCGGCTCGTGGCGACGTCGGAGCTGAGTGCGGGGGAGATCGCCCGCTCGTTCGACGTCTCGCGTCCGGCGATCAGCCAGCACCTGACCGTGCTGAAGGATGCAGGCCTGCTCACCGAGCGCAGGGACGGCACCCGCCGGCTGTACCGCACCCGCGCGGAGGGGCTGGCCGGGCTCCGTGGGTTCCTCGACGAACTGTGGGGAACGGCCCTTGCGGATGCCGCACGCATCGCAGAGGCTGAGCCCGAGGCGACCGCCACGCCGGACGCGGTCGCAGCGCCACGCGAACGACGACGGGAGGCGCGATGAGCATCGAACAGGATGCCCGCGACGACACGGGAGTCGTCCTCGCCTTCGAGCGTCCGCCGATCCGCACCAGCGTGGTCGTGCAGCGTGACCGGCCGGCCGTCTTCAACACCTTCGTGCGCACCATCGATCGTTGGTGGCCGTTGCGCCCGTTCTCCATGGGGCAGGATGCCGTCGCCTCTGTGACGTTCGAGCGCCGAGTGGGCGGCCGCGTCTACGAGACGTGGCACGACGGCACGCAGCGGGAGTGGGGCATCCTGCTGGACTGGGAGCCGCCCGAGCGCTTCGTGATGACGTGGAACGTGACCGGCGTTCCGACGGAGGTGGAGCTGCGGTTCATCCAGGAGGCATCCGATCGCACCAGGGTGGACCTCGAGCATCGCGGCTGGGAGCGGCTGAACGAGGAGCAGCTGCGGGAGGACTGCGCGCTGCCCGGCGGCTACCGCGGCGGGTCGTTCCAACGCGGCTGGCAGATCATCCTCGGGCGGTTCGTGGAGGCGGCGGAGGCCGGGGCGCCCGGCACCGGCGAGGAGATGTGAGATGGACGAGTGGCTGAACCTGCGCGACATCGACGACGACGAGATGCGACGCACCCTCGAGCAGACTCGCTCCTACACGGTCGTGCTGCTGCACACCGGGCCTCGCTACACGGAACCCGGTGCCAGGGAGATCATCTGGGAGCACGGGCGCCGCAACATGCAGCTGCGCGACGCGGGCATCCTGAACGTGGTGCTCCCGATCCGCGACGACAGCGAACTCGCCGGCGTCGGAGTGTTCGCCGGAAGCGTCGAGGAGACGCAGCGGATCATCGACGGCGACCCCGCGGTGCAGGCGCAGGTTCTGGTCGCCGAGGTGCATCCCGCGTCCGGTTTTCCGGGAGCGACGCTTCCTGCCTGAAACTGGCTTGCGCGGTCGCTTGACATTGACGTTGCGTCAACCTCTAGCGTCGTTGTCATGAGGAACGAAACGGATGCCGATGGCGCGGTCGACCAGTTCGTCGAGCTGTCGATCCAGCAGCTGGCGCGTCTGGTCGGAACGACCAGTCGCACGCTGCGGCACTACGACGACATCGGTCTGCTCAAGCCGAGCAGCATCGGCAGCAACGGATACCGCTACTACGACGAGCGTGCGCTCGTGCGTTTGCAGCGCATCCTGCTGCTGCGCGAGCTCGGGCTCGGGCTGACGGACATCGGCGCGGTGCTGGATCGAGAGACCGACGAGGCGACCGCGCTGCGCCACCACCTCCGCTGGCTGAGAAGCGAGCAGGAGAGGTTGGCGCGGCAGGCGGCATCCGTGGAGTTCACCATCGATGCACTGGAGAGAGGAGAGGCGATCATGGCCGAGAAGGCATTCGATGGATTCGATCACACGCAGTACAAGCAGGAGGTCGAGGAGCGCTGGGGCAAGGACGCGTACGCGAAGAGCGACGCGTGGTGGCGTTCGAAGACCGACGAGGAGAAGCGCGCGTTCCAGCAGCAGCACCTCGACATCGCGGCCGACTACGCGTCGGCGCGCGCCGACGGCGTGGACCCCGCGGATGACCGGGTGCAGCAGATCGTGCGACGTCACGTCGACTGGCTGAACCTGTCGGCGCCGGCGACCGGCGTCACGGTCAGCGCGCAGACGCTGCTCGGATACGGCGACATGTACGTCGCCGACGACCGGTTCGCGGCCAACTACGGCGGCACCGAGGGTGCCGAGTACGTGCGAGACGCGTTCCGCGTCTACGCCACCACGATGTAGCCCCCGACGAGGGCAGCCCTCAGAGAAGTGAGACTACGTGTATCGGATGAGGCTAGGTGCACAGCGCCAGGTCTCATCTCATACACCCAGTCTCACGTCCCGGGGTGGGGTGCGGACGGCGGCGGCCGGCGGCTCAGCAGGCGGCTCAGCCGCGGGGGCCGAGCGCCCAGCGTTCGCGCGCGGGCTCCCGTCGGCGGGCGGCCGCGTCCGGCTCGACCAAGCGGTCGTGCAGGTCGCACCGCTCGCCGTCGACCGATGCACGGAACGCGACGGTCGCCGCCGTGTCCGCTCCGGCTTCCGCTGCGCCACGGGCATCCGCTCGGCGCAGCGCGAACAGCGGGATCGCGACGTGCACGAGCGGGCCGATGCACAGCGCGTAGGCGAGCGTGCCCCAGCCGACGTTGCCGCCGAGCAGCCATCCGACGAGCAGCACGACCGCCTCGATGCCCGTGCGCACGAGCCAGATCGGGCGGCCGGTGCGGGTGTTCAGCCCGGTCATCAGGCCGTCGCGCGGGCCGGGGCCGAACTGTGCCCCGATGTAGAGGCCGGATGCCACGGCTATGAGCAGCAGGCCGCCCGCGAAGAGAAGGATGCGCGCCCAGAGCAGGTCCGGCTGCGGGATGGCCCAGAGTCCGAACTGCGCGGACGGCCCGACGAGCAGCACGTTCAGCACCGTTCCGAGGCCGGGCCTCTGGCGTAGCGGGATCCAGAACAGCAGAACAACGGCGCCGACGAGGTTGGTCACGAGACCGAACGGGATGCCGGTGCGCATCATGATGCCTTGCGACAGGACATCCCAGGATTCGATGCCGATCGCCGCCTGCATCATCGCGGCGATCGCGATGCCGTAGAGGAAGAGGCCGGCCAGCAGCTGCGTGAACCGTCGTGTGCGGGTCGCGGGACGAGTGTTGAGCGGCCGTAGGCTCCAGCGCGCCCGGCTCCGCACCGTGGAGATTCCGCCGGTGGTTGACGCGAGAATTGGCTGCATAGGAAGCATCCAATCTACAGACCGGCCTGTTCTTGTAGAGCCAATCAGGCTAAAGTGGCCTGATGGCATCGACGGCGATCGGATCGCGCTCCCTGCTGGAACTGCTCGGCGAGTGGCGCACCGACGGGCCGTCGTACGAGGCGTTGAGCGATCGCATCCGTCTGCTCGTGATCGACGGCCGGCTGCTCTCCGGCATCCGCCTCCCGGCGGAGCGCGAGCTCGCCGCGCAGCTGAAGGTCAGCCGCACCACGGTCACGGCCGCCTACCAGCGGCTCCGGGAACAGGGGTTCGCGGTGAGCCGCCAGGGCTCGGGCACACGCACCGCCCTGCCCGGCAGGGCCGCTTCACCCAGTGCCCCGACTCAGGGCGTTCTCGACTTCACGAAGGCCGCGCTGCCCGCCCCGTCGATGATGGCGGATGCCGTGCGCAGGGCATCCGAGCAGGTCGTGTCGCTGCTCGGCGACACCGGGTACGACACGGTGGGCCTGCCCGTGCTGCGGGAGGCGATCGCGCGACGGTACACCGCGCGGGGACTCCCCACCGACGCCGACGAGGTGCTCGTCACGGTCGGTGCGCAGCAGGCCATCGCGCTGATCTCGCGTGCGCTCGTGAGCCGCGGCGACCGGGCGCTGATCGAGGTGCCGACGTATCCGCATGCGTACGACGCGATCGGCGCCGCGGGTGCGCGCATCGTGACCACACCGGTCTCCGTGGACTCGCGCGACGGCTGGGACGTCGAGACATTCGAGTCGGTGCTGCGGCGCACGAGCCCGTCGGTGGCATACGTGATGCCCGACTTCCAGAACCCGACAGGGCGCTCGATGACGGCATCCGTGCGCCGGCGGCTGCTCGATGCGGCCGCAGCGCAGGGCACGGTCGTGGTCGCGGATGAGACGCCCGCCGAACTCGACATCGACCGCCCGGAGACCTACCCGCCGTTGGCCGCATCCGCGAACGGTGCACGCGTGATCACGATCGGCTCGGCGAGCAAGACGATGTGGGGCGGGCTGCGCATCGGCTGGGTGCGGGCCGACCGGCAGACCATCCGGCGGCTCCACGCCGTGCGCGCCAACATGGACCTCGGCACGCCCGTGCTCGATCAGCTCGTCGTCGCGGCGCTGTTCGAGAGCTACGACACCGTGCTGGCGGAGCGGCGTCTCGTGCTCGCCCGCGGCCGGTCCGCGATCGAACGGATCGTGCCCGACTCGTTCCCGGAATGGAACGTGCCGCACGTGCACGGCGGACTCGCGGCGTGGGTCAACATCGGTGCACCGGTCAGTTCCCAGCTCGCGCTCGCCGTCCGCAGCGAGGGCCTCCTGATCACGGCCGGGCCGAGGTTCGGAGTGGATGGCGCGTTCGAGCGGTTCCTGCGCATCCCGCTGACGCGCGACGAGTCGCAGGTGGAGCGCGCGGTCGCGGCGTTGCAGCGGGCGTGGCCGGCGGCATCCAGACATCCGTTGCCCGAACCGGGGATGCTCGCGGCAGTCGTCTGAGCGGGTAGTTGACCGCGGTCAACCGTCCAGAGTGGGGTGCGATAATCGCCCGGTCGGCGGCGCTGCCGTGATTCGTCACTCACCCTGCTTCACACCAGACCTAAGGATCCGTACGTGCACTCCCTCGCCGTACTGAGCATGAAGAACCGTGCTCTCATCGGGCTCGCAACGCTCGTGGTCGTCGTGTTCGGTGTCATCGGGCTGTCGAACCTGAAGCAGGAGTTGACGCCCTCGATCGACTTTCCCGAGCTGGTCATCGTGACCAGCTACCCGGGGGCGTCGCCGCAGGTGGTCGAGAACGACGTGAGCACGCCGATCGAGTCCGCCATCCAGAACGTGCCGAACCTCGACAGCACCTCGGCGGTGAGCAGCACCAACCAGTCGCTCATCACGGCCAAGTTCACCTACGGCTCCGACCTCGACACGGCGGAGCAGAAGATCAATCAGGCCATCGGCAACATCTCGTCGCGGCTGCCGTCGAACGTCAAACCGCAGGTGTTCGCGGGCAGCATCTCCGACCTGCCGATCATCGAACTGGCGGTCACGAGCGACGAGAACGAGAAGCAGCTCGCCGCCGACATCAAGCGGCTCGTGCTGCCCGAGATCACGAAGATGGATGGCGTCGCCTCCGCTCAGCTGATCGGCGCCGTCGGGCAGCGGGTCACCATCACGCCCGATCCGGCGAAGCTCGCAGCCGCCGGCGCGAGCGTGCAGTCCATCCAGACCGCCCTGCAGCAGAGCGGTGTGCTGATCGGTGCGGGATCGATCACCGCGGACGGCAAGACGCTGTCGGTGCAAGCCGGGTCCACTCTGTCGTCGGTCGACCAGATCGCGGCGCTGCCGCTCGTGTCCACGGGGTCGGCGGCGACCTCCGGACCATCCGCGGCGGACTCCGCGGCAGGCTCCGCCGGTGCTGCGTCGGCAGCCCAGAAGCAGGCGGCAGCGCAGGCGGCCCAGGCCCCGGCGGTGCACACCATCGGCGAAGTCGCCACGGTCGCCATCACAGACGACCCCACCTCCTCGATCTCGCGCGTGAACGGCAAGCCGGCGCTCACCATCGCCGTCACGAAGACGCCCACCGCGAACACGGTCGAGGTGTCGAGCGAGGTGAAGAAGCAGACGTCGACCTTCGAGAGCGCGCTCGGCCACAACGCCAAGTTCACGTCCGTGTTCGATCAGGCGCCGTTCATCCAGCAGTCCATCGACTCGCTCGCCGAGGAGGGCGCCCTAGGTCTGCTGTTCGCCGTGGTGATCATCCTGATCTTCCTGCTCTCGCTCAGGTCGACGATCGTCACGTTCATCTCGATCCCGACCTCCGTGCTCATCACGTTCATCTGCATGTGGGCAGGCGGGTACACGCTGAACATCATCACGCTCGGTGGCCTCACGATCGCGATCGGGCGCGTGGTGGATGACTCCATCGTCGTGATCGACAACATCAAGCGGCACATGGTGCCGGGCGTCGACCGGGCGAAGGCGATCGTCGCCGCCGTTCGCGAGGTGGCCGGCGCCGTGACGGCCTCGACTCTCACGACGGTCGCCGTGTTCCTGCCGATCGCGTTCGTCGGCGACGTGACGGGGGAGCTGTTCCGGCCGTTCGCGGTGACGGTGACGATCGCCCTGCTCTCTTCGCTGCTCGTCGCGCTCACGATCGTTCCCGTGCTCGCATACTGGTGGGTGCGTCCGCCCAGTGCTGCCAGGCTTCAGAGACGTGCCGACAAGGGGGCGGCGAAGGCGCAGCGCAAGGCCGCGAAGAAGGGCGTCGAGCTCACGCCGGAACAGCAGGCCGAGTTCGCGGCCGATGACGAGGCGAGCCACCTGTCGATCGCGGAGGCGGTGGCGAGCGGACACGACGAGCTCGAGCATCCGTCGCGCCTGCAGCGCGGATACCTGCCGATCATCAACTTCACGCTCAAGCACTCGGCGGTGACGATCATCATCGCGGTGCTCGTGCTGGGCGGCACGCTCGCGCTCGCGCCGTTGATGAAGACCAACTTCCTCGGCTCCAGCGGGCAGAACACGCTCACGGTGACGCAGTCGTTCAAGGCGGGCACGAGTCTGCAGGCGGAGGACGACGCCGCCACGGTGGTGGAGAAGAAGCTGATGGCCACCGACGGGGTCAAAACCGTTCAGCTCTCCGTTGGCACGTCGGGCAGCGCACTGGCGGATGCCTTCGGCGGCGGGGGTGCGAACAGCGCAACGTTCTCGATCACCACCGACCCGAACGCCGACCAGGACGCCCTGCAGACCACGGTGCAGAACGAGCTGAAGAACCTGGATGTCCCGGGAGACCTGCGGGTGTCCGCCAGCGCCGGCTTCGGCGGTTCGAGCAACCTCGAGATCGACGTCTCGGCGTCGAACCAGAACGACCTTCGCAAGGCAACCGACTCCGTCGTGAGCCAGCTGAACAAGCTGAGCTCGGTGAACCAGGTGACGAGCAACCTCGCCTCAACGCTGCCGTACATCGCCGTGACCGTGAACCGAACGACGGCCGCCGAGTACGGCCTCAGCGAAGTGGCCGTGGGAACCCAGGTCTCGCAGGCCATGCAGCCGACGCAGGCCGGCACGGTCTCGATCGACAACACCTCGCTCACCATCTACATCGCGGACAAGAACCAGCCGATGACGGTCGACGAGCTGAAGGCGCTGCCCATCCAGACCCCGCGCGGACCGCAGCCGCTGTCGACGCTGGCCGACGTGCACGACGCGAAGGGACCGGCCACCGTCACCACGCAGAAGGGCCTGCAGACCGCGACCGTCACCGCCAACCCGGTCGGCGACGACCTCACCAGCGCGAACACGCAGGTGGTGCAGGCGCTGAAGAAGGCGGACCTGCCGAGCGGTGCATCCGCGACCATCGGCGGCGTGACCGCGAACCAGGGCAGCGCATTCTCGCAGCTGGGGCTCGCGATGCTGGCGGCCATCCTGATCGTCTACGTCATCATGGTCGCCACGTTCAAGTCGCTGCGTCAGCCGCTTCTGCTGCTCGTCTCGATCCCGTTCGCGGCGACCGGCGCCATCGGCCTCCAGATCGTCTCCGGTGTGCCGCTGGGCGTGGCATCCCTCATCGGCATGCTGATGCTGATCGGCATCGTGGTGACGAACGCCATCGTGCTCATCGACCTGGTGAACCAGTACCGCAACAGGGGGCTCTCTGTTCCCGACGCGGTGCGGCACGGCGCCTCCCGCCGTCTGCGGCCGATCCTGATGACGGCGCTCGCGACGATCTTCGCGCTGCTGCCGATGGCGCTCGGCGTGACCGGGCGCGGCGGGTTCATCTCGCAACCGCTCGCGATCATCGTGATCGGCGGCCTGGTCTCGTCCACGCTGCTCACACTCGTCGTGCTGCCCACGCTGTACAACCTCGTGGAGGGCGCCCGCGATCGGCGTCGTGCGCGCCGAGCGGCGAAGCGCGGCGCGGCGGATGCCGGTGGCGGCGAGTCGCCTGCCGCGCCCGACGCAGCACCGGAGCCGCCGAGCGAGCTGCAGCCCGCCCGGTAGCGCATCCTTTTCTCGTTCAAGTCGCAGTTTCTGTCGTATCGGTGCCCGGGAAACGACAGAAACTGCGACCTGAATCGGATGGGGTGGTGGCTGGGTGGGGACAACCGTCGGCCAGTAACCGGGTACTGACGGGTCCTCCCTCGACGGGACGGCGCCGGGTAGCGTCGGATGCATGGACAACCGCAGCGAGGTGCGCGAGTTCCTCACCAGCAGGCGGGGCAGGATCACCCCGGCCGAGGCCGGCCTGCCCGTGTACGGCGGCAATCGCCGAGTGAGCGGACTGCGCAGAGAAGAGGTCGCGCTGCTGGCCGGCGTGAGCGTCGACTACTACACCCGCCTCGAGCGCGGCGACCTGGCAGGAGCATCCGACGGAGTACTCGACGCGCTCGCCCGTGCGCTGCAGCTCGACGAGGCCGAGACGGCGCACCTGTTCGACCTGGCGAAGGCCGCGAACGAGTCGCCGGTCATCCGCTCGCCACGGCGCCGTGCTTCCGGTGCGCTACGGCCGAGCATCCAGCGCGTCCTCGACGCGATCACCGGAGCGCCCGCCATCGTCAGGAACAACCACTTCGACTATGTGGGCGCCAACCGGCTCGGGCGAGCGCTCTACTCGCCGGTGTTCGGGCATCCGTCTCCGAACAGTGCGAGGTTCACGTTCCTCGACCCGGCCGCGCAGGAGTTCTACGTGGACTGGGAGGTGGTCAGCGAGGACCTCGTCGCCACCATGCGCGGCGAAGCGGGACGCAACCCGTACGACAAGCGGTTCTCCGATCTCGTGGGAGAGCTGTCCACTCAATCGGACCGGTTCCGCACGCTCTGGGGTGCGCACAACGTGCGCTACCACCGAACGGGCGTGAAGCGCCTGCACCACCCGGTGGTCGGCGACCTCGAGCTGACCTACGAGGCACTCGAGCTGCCCGCGGACGCCGGGCTGACCATCTCGACGTACACGGCCGAACCAGGGTCGCCGTCGGCCGACGCGCTCGTGCTGCTTGCCAGTTGGGCGGCGACCGCCGAGCTGCCTGCACCGCACCAGGAGTCAGCGCCCGCCGGGTCGTGAGGCCGCGCCCACTGTGTGACCGCGGGACAGCGCCGTGGCTCGCCCGCCGCCACTGTTCGTAACTCCTGCAGGGTGTAACACACGACGGTCGGCCGCCGCGGCGCGCCGCGCGACGGGAAGCGACCGCGCAACCTTCTGCAGGAGTTACGGACACGGGTCGACGCTCACCGCGCGCGGCGTTCCCCGTGACCGGCTTCACCGGATGAAGAGAATGGGCGCATGACGGCAGAGCCGTCGCGCACACCGGGGCCGTCGCCCACACCGGAGCGGTCGCGCACACCGGAGCAGTCGCGCGCGCCAGAGCCGTCGCGCACGTCTCGGCCCTCGGGGGCGGCCGGGCGCATCAGCCGTGGCCGAGCGGGCGACAACTGCCGCGGTCCCTCCGCAGACCGCCGCATGACGTCCGGTATACCGGACGTCGATATCCGGATCGGCCCGATGACGCGGTATCCCACCGTCGTAGGGTTGCCGAACACCAAGGCCATCAGCGTTGCGGGGCACCCGAGCACCGTGCGCAGCACAGGAGTCGACGATGACACAGCAGAACGCGAGCGCGGCAGCACCCGTGATCGAACGCAGGACCATCGACATGGTCCCCGACAGCGAGCGCTACGGCAGCCCGCGTAACCAGTTCACGCTCTGGTTCGGTGCCAACATGCAGATCTCGACGATCGTGACCGGCGCGCTCGCGGTCATCCTCGGCGCCAACGGGCTCTCCGCGATCATCGGTCTCGCCGTCGGCAACGTGCTCGGCGGAATCTTCATGGCCCTGCACTCCGCTCAGGGCCCGCGCCTCGGCCTGCCGCAGATGATCTCCAGCCGCGTGCAGTTCGGCGTGCGCGGCGCAGCCCTGCCGCTCGTGCTCGTGATCGTCATGTACCTCGGATTCGCCTCGACCAGCGGCGTGCTCGCCGGCCAGGCCGTGAACCTGATGATCGGCGTGAACGCGCCCGTCGTCGGCATCCTGATCTTCGGCGTCCTGACCGCCGTGATCGCCATCTTCGGCTACCGGTGGATCCACGCGCTCGGCCGCATCGCGACCGTCGTCGGCTTCGTCGTTTTCGCGTACCTGATCATCGCTCTCCTGGTGAACTACGACGTGGGCACCAAGTTCCTCGCCACGCCCTTCGGCTGGGTGTCGTTCATCACCGCGGTCACTCTCTCCGCCGGCTGGCAGATGACGTACGCGCCGTACGTCGCCGACTACTCGCGCTACCTGCCTCGCTCCACGACCGTCGCATCCACGTTCTGGGCGACCTTCTCCGGCAGCGTCATCGGCACGCAGATCGCGATGACCTTCGGTGTGCTCATCGCCCTCGTCGGAGGGGATGCCTTCCTCGCCAACCAGGTCGGCTTCCTCGGCAAGCTCGCCGGCTTCGGCGTCGCGGCGTTCATCGCCTACCTCACCGTGCTGGTCGGCAAGCTCACCGTCAACTGCCTGAACGCGTACGGCGGATTCATGACGATCCTGACCACCGTCACCGGGTTCAACAACGCCCGCACCATCTCGCAACGGGTGCGTTCGCTGATCATCGTGGCGTTCGTCGCGGTGAGCATGATCATCGCGATCGCCGCCAGCGCGGACTTCCTGAACTTCTTCAAGAACTTCGTGCTCCTGCTGCTCGCCGTGTTCATCCCGTGGAGCATCATCAACCTGACGGACTACTACTTCATCTCGCGTGAGAAGGTGGACATCCCCGCGCTCTACACGCCCAAGGGAAGGTACGGCTCGGTCAACCTCGTGGCGATCGTGAGCTACGTGGTGGGCATCCTGATCCAGATTCCGTTCCTCTCGCAGACGCTCTACACCGGGCCGATCGCCAAGGCGATGGGCGGGCTCGACATCTCCTGGGTCGTGGCCATGGTCGTCACGTTCGCGATCTACTACCCGTGGGCCAAGCGCACGCTGAAGCATCCGGACCGGATGATCTACCCCGACGACGCCGTCGAGGATGCCACGGAGCCGGAGGGCGACGCGGTCGCCGAGCGCACGGCGTGAGCACCGTCTGCACGGCTCCTCGTCCCCGGCCGGAGCTCGAGCGACTTCCGGTGTACCGGGCGGGGCGACCGCCAGCGGATGTCCCTGGGCTCGTCGGTCACAAGCTCTCATCGAACGAGAACCCGTTCGGACCGCTGCCTGAGGTGGCGGCGGCCGTGCGGGATGCGTTCGCGTTGAACCGGTACCCGGATGCCACGGCCGCGCCGCTGCGGGAGGCGCTCGCCGACGTGCTGAGCGCGCCGCTGGATGGCATCGTCGCGGGCGCCGGCAGCCTCGACGTGCTGAACAAGATCCTCGCGGCCTTCGCCGGACGCCGGGCGGGCGGCACCCCAGACGAGGTGATCTTCGCGTGGCGCTCGTTCGAGTCGTATCCGATCTCGGTGGGTCTGTCGGGCGCGAAGTCCGTCCCCGTGCCGTTGACTCCGGAGGGCAGGCACGACCTGGATGCCTTCCTCGCCGCCATCACGGATCGCACGCGGGTGATCATCCTCTGCACCCCGAACAACCCGACGGGACCGGCGCTCAGCGGCACGGAGCTCGACGCCTTCCTCGAACGGGTGCCTGCAGACATCCTGGTCGTGATCGACGAGGCGTATGTCGAGTTCGTGCGTGAACCGGATGCGGTGGATGCCCTCGCCACGGTGCGCGACCGGCCGAACGCGGTCGCTCTGCGCACGTTCTCGAAGGCGCAGGGGCTGGCCGACCTGCGAGTGGGGTACGCGGTGGGGCATCCGGATGTCATCGCCAGCGTGCAGCGCGGAGCCGTCCCGTTCGCGGTCTCCACTGTCGGACAGGCGGCGGCGATCGCGTCGTTGAACGCGATGCCCCGGGTTCTGGAGCGCGTCGAGGCGATCGTCGTCGAGCGGGAGCGCGTCGTCGCGGAGCTGCGGTCACGCGGCTGGGTGATTCCGGATGCGCAGGGCAACTTCTTCTGGCTCCCGCTCGGTGAGCAGGCCGAAGCGTTCGCCGATGCGGCGCTCGACGCCGCCCTGTCGGTTCGGGCGTTCCCGGGTGACGGCGTGCGCATCAGCATCGGCTCGCCGGAGGCGAACGACCGCGTGCTCGACCTCTGCGGCCACTGGGCCGGCGCGGCGGCGTGACCGGCCCGGCGGGCTGTAATTCTCCGTTCAAGTCGCACTTTTCGTCGCCATCGCCGCGCGGAAGCGACATAAAGTGCGACCTGAACGAGAACTTCTTCGCGGCCAGGCCGCCCAGCTGGCTGCCAGCCGGCATCCGGTATAGTCGTTCGGTCGGCTCTGGACACCGCGCACTCGCGCGGATGGGTTTGTAAGTCCTGCGGGCCGGTTCCGCCTGGTGCGAAGAGCACCTCTCGCGTCGATGCACGCCGCGGCGGATGGCCCTGTATGGAACGGTCCTCACCGAGGCGGTGATCTCTGCCGCCCGAGGTTCTGCAAGGACGCGACGACCTGTCGCGGGTTCTGCCCTGCACACTCGAGAACAACCCAGAAGAATCCTTGATGCCCAAGAACAAGAAGCCCGCCGGTCGTCCGAACTTCGACCCGAGCTACGGCGCCAAGAAGTCGGGCGGCCACAAGCCGTTCGGCGCGAAGCCCGGCTCGAAGCCGGGCAGCCGCAGCGCCGGTCACCGCGGCTACCGTCCGGACGAGACGGATGCCCCGAAGAAGCGTCGCTGGACCGCCGACGAGCGTGCCGCTCGCGGTCACGCTGCTGAGCGTCCGCGTGGCGCGAGCGACGCCTCGCGCTCCCGGGACGAGCACTCGCGCGACACGTACTCGCGTGCGGACCGCGGAGACACAACCTACCGTCGCGACGAGCGGCCCGCGCGACAGGACCGCTTCCGCGACGATCGTCGCTCCTTCGGCGACGAGCGTTCGCGTCGTGACGCGGAGCGCTCGCGTCGTTTCGATGGCGACCGTCCCGGCCGCCCTTTCGATGGCGACCGTCCCGCTCGTCGTTTCGAGGGCGATCGTCCGGCTCGTCGTTACAACGACGAAGAACGCTCCAATCGCCGCTTCGACGGGGAGCGTGCGGCTCGCGGCTACAGCGATGACGGCCGCCTCGCACGTCGTCACGACGACGACGGCCGCCTCGCACGCCGCTACAGCGACGACCGCCCGGCCCGCCGCTTCGACGACGACCAGCCGCGTCGCCGCTCCTTCGATGACGGCCGTCGCTCCGACGACCGTCCGCGTCGTCGTTTCGATGACGACCGCCCGCGCCGTTCCTTCGACGGGGACCGACCCCGCCGTCGTTTCGACGATGACCGTCCCCGTCGTTCCTTCGACGACGACCATCCGGCACGCCGATTCGACGACGACCGTCCGCGTCGCTCGTTCGACGACCGTGGCGACCGCCGCCCGGCCCGCCGCGACGACGCTCCTCGCGAGCGCCGCGCTTCCGACTTCTATCCGAAGCGCGACGACCGCGCCCCGCACACGCCGGCCGACGATGTCGTGCTCGAGAGGCTCCAGGCCGAGGCGATCGAGGCATCCGACGTCGAGGGTGTGACGTTCGGCGACCTCGGGCTCGGCGGCAACATCGTGCGTGCGCTCGCCGAGCTCGGTGCGGAGAGCCCGTTCCCGATCCAGGCGGCCACGATCCCCGAGGTGCTCACCGGGCGTGACGTGCTCGGCCGCGGCCGCACCGGAAGCGGCAAGACCATCGCCTTCGGCGCACCGCTCGTGGAGCGCCTGATGCAGCTTTGGGCCGAATCGGGTCGTGCCAGCGGCAAGCGCACCATGGGCCGTTCGCCGCGCGCGCTGATCATGGCGCCCACGCGCGAGCTCGCGCTGCAGATCGACCGCACGGTGCAGCCGATCGCCCGCAGCGTCGGCCTCTTCACCACGCAGATCTACGGCGGCGTCCCCCAGGCGCGCCAGGTCGGTGCGCTGCGCCGCGGCGTCGACATCGTGATCGGCACCCCCGGCCGCATCGAGGACCTCATCGAGCAGGGCCACCTCGACCTCAGCGAGGTCGTCATCACCGTGCTCGACGAAGCCGACCACATGTGCGACCTGGGCTTCCTCGAGCCGGTGCAGCGGATCATCCGTCGCACTGCAGAAGGCGGCCAGAAGCTGCTGTTCTCCGCCACCCTCGACACGGGCGTGGCGTCGCTCGTCGACGAGTTCCTCGTCGACCCCGCCGTGCACGAGGTGGCAGGTGAGGACCAGGCGTCCGGCACCATCGACCACCGCGTGTTCGTCATCGAGCACCGGGAGAAGGGCGCGATCGTCGAGCAGCTCGCCGACCGCGACGGCAAGACGCTGATCTTCGCCCGCACCCGCGCATTCGCCGAGCAGCTGGCCGACCAGCTCGACGACGCCGGCATCCCCGCCGTGTCGCTGCACGGCGACCTGAGCCAGTCGCGGCGCCAGCGCAACCTCGACAAGCTGTCGAACGGCCGCGTCTCGGTGCTGGTGGCGACGGATGTCGCGGCGCGCGGCATCCACGTCGACGACATCGATCTGGTGATCCAGGCGGATGCCCCCGACGAGTACAAGACGTACCTGCACCGCTCGGGGCGCACCGGCCGCGCTGGAAAGCCTGGCACCGTCGTGACGCTGATCCCGCGCCAGCGCCGCCGTCGCATGACGGAGCTGCTCGGCCGGGCCGAGATCGAGGCGGCGTTCGAGGATGTCGCGGCAGGTGACGCCCGCATCAGCGACGTCGTCGTCGGCGCAGCTGACGCTCCGGTCGCCTGACGCGCCTCGCCGATCGGTTCATAACTCCTGCAGCTGTGGTCGGCTGTTCGGCGCCGGGCCCGCGTCTTCGAGCCCGGCGAGCCCCGGCCTACGGTTTTGCAGGAGTTATGAACGTGAGGGCCATGAGGCCTCGAGTCGCCTACGGCCGCGGCGTCACTGGACGGTGGATGCTCGCTGCCGGAGCAGCGCGCCCGCGCCGATTCCGACGTAGAGGGCAGCAGCCACGACGAATCCGACCGACATGAGGAAAGACAACCAGCCGCTGCCCGTCATCATCGTCCCGACGCCGGCCAGGAACGTGAGGATGATCACGATGAACGCCCACAGCGCCGAGCGCACGCCCGCTCGTTCCGCCCGGGCAGCCATCCAGACGCGCACCGACACGACGATGAGGCCGATGCCCACGAGCGCGTGCAGCCCGAGGACGATGCCGGCGACCGCGGCCCCGGCGCCGGAGTTCTCTTCGGGACTGCCGATGAGGTTGGCGGCCATGCCGAGCAGGAATTGCAGCCCCAGCGCGTAGAGCGCCTCGCGGGATCGGCGGGTCAGCTTCTCCGTGCTGCTTCTCTGCGTTTGTGTTGACATCGGCGTCTCCTCTCGGCCGATCCGTTCGGCTCGCACACGCCATTCTCATCGCGCTCGGTGCCGGCTGTCATGAGGCGGCGGGAGTATCGCCGGGTACTCTCCGCGGAGTAGATCGGCCCGTGTCGCCGGCTCAGGTCACGTCGCGACGCCAGGTGAACAGCCAGCCGAGCACGGTGAACAGCACCGCGTACCCGACCAGCACGAGGCCGCCCGGCCACCAGTCGAGGATGGCGGAGCCGGGCGTGGAGACCGTGAAGAAGCTCGCGCCCACGAGGCCGTCGCTCGCGGTGCCCGGCAGGAACTTCGTGACGGAGCCGGCGGCATCCGAGAAGCTGCCTGCGAGGCGCAGCAGCGGCTCAAGGAACTGGGTGAACGCGAGGATGATCACGATGACGGCGGCCTGATTCGGCACCAGCACGCCGAGCCCCACGCCGATCACGGCCCAGAGCGCCATCGCGATCAACGCCCGGCCGAAGAGCGCCCAGGTGTCGCTGTCGCCCAGCTGTGTGTCGACGCCGGTGGCGGCGAGCGCGATGCCGCCACCGCCCACCGAGGCGACGAGCGCGATCACTCCGTACACCGCGCCCATCACGAGCGAGGTGACCGACTTGGCGCCGAGCACGCGGCCGCGGTGCGGGTTCGCGAGGAACGTCGGCGTCAGCGTCTGATGGCGGAACTCGCCCGTCGTGGCGAGGGCGCCGAGCAGCACGGGGAAGACGTACCCGACGGAACTGGCGAAGCTGTAGATCAGCGGTGCGAGGTGGCCGAAGTTGGGCGTCCGACCGTTCGCGGTGTGCAGATGACCGGTTGAGAGCGCCGCGAACAGGGTGCCGAGGCCGCCGGAGATCAGGGCGACGTAGCCGAAGAGCACGATCGCGAGCACCCACCACATGCGCGTGGTCAGGAGCTTCGTGAATTCGGACTGGATGCCCGCGAAGAAGTCGTTCACAGCGAGTCCCCCTCACCGACGAGCGAGAGGAAGACATCCTCGAGGCCCGATCGCTGACGCTGAAGCGTGCTCAGCTCGACGCCCGCGGTGAAGGCGATGTGGCCGATCTGCGCCGCCTCGACGCCGCGCACCACGAGCCCGCTGCGCACCACCTCGTACTCGAGACCCGCCGCGCCCAGCGCCCGTGAGAGCGCGTCGCGGTCGGGGGAGTCGACCAGTACCGAGACGTGGTCGCCGGCCTCGAGGCTCTCCAACGTGCCGCGGTGCACGAGCTCACCCTTGGCGATGATCACGACCTCGTCGACGCTCTGCTGCACCTCGCTGAGCAGGTGCGACGAGACCAGAACGGTGCGGCCCTGCGTGGCCAGTTCGCGCAGGAACAGCCTGATCCACTTGATGCCCTCAGGGTCGAGGCCGTTGATCGGCTCGTCGAGCACGAGCACGCCGGGATCCCCGAGCAGAGTGAACGCGAGGCCGAGGCGTTGGCGCATCCCCATCGAGTAGCCGCCGACGCGACGGTCCGCGTACTCCGTCAGTCCCACCAGCTTCAGCACCTCGGCCACGCGGCCGCGGTCGATGCGAGCCGCCTGCGCGTACAGCAGCAGGTGGTTGCGGGCCGTTCGGCCGGGGTGGAAGCTCGCGGCCTCGAGGGCGGCCCCGACGGTCGTGAGCGGCGAGGGAAGATCGTGATAACGCACACCGTCGAACGTGGCCGTGCCGCTCGTGGGCGCAACGAGCCCGAGCAGCATGCGCAACGTCGTCGTCTTGCCTGCGCCGTTCGGACCGAGGAAGCCGGTGACCCGGCCGGGCTCGACGGTGAAGCTCAGGTCCCTCACCGCGGTGACGTTCCCGAATCGTTTGGTGATGCCGTCGATCTGGATCGGGATGCCGGTGGACATCGAAGACCCCTTTCGCCGCGCCGAGTGAACCGGGAAGCACCAATGGTGAACCTACCGGTCTAGGGCCCGCGTGTCGAGAGAGCGGGGCAGACTCAGCGCGGCAGGCCCAGCGGGCCGGCCCAGCCCGGTGCCCTCAGCGCCTAGGGCGGTACGTGTTCGTCGGCCGGCCCGTTGAGCCGTACTCCAGGTGCAGCTCGATCAGGCCGCGCCGCTCCAGCTCGCTCAGGTAGCGCTGCGCGGTGGGGCGGCTCATCCCGAGCGCGTCCGCCACGGCCGCAGCACCGATCGGCTCGGCGGACTCTCGCACGGTCGTGAGCACCTTGTGCATCGACGGCGGAAGCTTGCCGCGAAGGACATCCGGTCGCAACGTGCGCTGCATGCCGAACAGCTCGTCGATGGATGCCTGATCAGCGGTGCCCTCGGCAGCCGTCTGTTCCCGCCATGCCCGGTAGGCCTCCAGCTCCCTGGCGAACTGGTCGAAGCCGAACGGCTTGACCAGGTAGTAGAACGCGCCGCCGCGCATCGCGGAGCGCACGGTCTCGAGGTCCCGGGCGGCCGTGATCAGGATGCAGTCCGGCGGCGCATCCATGCTGTGCAGCGACTTGAGCAGCGAGATGCCGCTCTCGTCGGGCAGGTACACGTCGAGCAGCAGAAGGTCGGGTTCGAGCTGCTCGATCGCCTCCCGCGCCTGGGCTGCGGTGTACGCCTCGCCGACGCACTCGAAGCCCTGCACCCTGGCGACGCGTTCGGCGTGGATGTGCGCCACCCGGAAGTCGTCGTCGACGACCAGGGTTCTGATCATGCCGTCACCTCGCTTTCGGCCGGACGTGTCGTCTTCGGTGTCGGAACGGGCAGGTGCACCTCGAAGTGACCTCCAGGACCCGGATGCACCGTGATCGATCCTCCCAGCCGCCGTACCATGCGGCTGATCAGCGCGAGCCCGAGGCCGCGCCGCTTGCCGGAGCGCGACCGCTTCGTGGAGTAGCCGTCGCGGAGCACGTCGTGGATGCGGGCATCCGGCACGCCTGGTCCGCTGTCGGTCACGTCGATCACGAGCTCGTCGTGCTGCACGATGCGCACAGTCACCGAGCGTTCGCCCGGCAGCTCGTCGACCGCGTCGAAAGCGTTGTCGACCAGGTTGCCCACGATCGTGAGCAGCACCTCGGGGCCGACCGCCGGATCCTCCAGCCGGGAGTCGGGCGTCACGGCGAGCCTGATGCCGCGCTCGACGGCGACGGCCGACTTCGCGGTGAGCAGCGCCACGAGCTCGGCCGGTGCGATCCGCGACCGCAGGTCGTCGTCGACCGACGACGGTGTGTGCGAGATCTGCGCGAGATAGTGGTTCGCCTGGTCGTACTCGCCGAGCTCGATGAGGCCGGCGATCACGTGCAGCCGGTTCGCGTACTCATGCTCCTGCGCACGCAGCGCCTGGCTCAAGCCGCCGATCGCCTGGATCTCTCGGATCAGCGCCTCGGCCTCCGTGCGGTCCCGCAGCGTGACCACGGCACCGATGTCGCGGCCGGCGAGCGCCACGGGCATCCGATTCACCACGAGCAGCGCGTCGTCGGTGAGGATGTTGCTGTCGGATGCCGGCAGCGCGCCCGTCAGCAGATCGCGCAGCCGTCCCGGCGGCAGGATGTCGTCCAGCCGTCGCCCCAGGGCCTCGCCTTCCAGCCCCAGCAGACGGCGCGCCTCCCCGTTCAGAACGGTGACTCGGCCGGACGCGTCGAATCCGATCATCCCCTCCCGGATACCGTGCAGCATGGCCTCGCGCTCCTGCAGTAAGGCCGCGATCGAGGCGGGCTCGAGGCCGAACGTAACCCGCTTGATACGGCGGGCGAGAATGAGTGAACCGACGGCGCCGACCGCGAGTGCGAGCAGCGAGTATCCGGCGATCAGCGCGATGTCACGCGCGTTGTCGGCCGACTCCTCGGTCTCGAGGATGCCCACGGACACCTGCCCGATCACCTTGTGCGCCGAGTCGAAGATGGGCGCCTTGCCGTTCGCCGACCGGCCGAGGCTGCCCGGGTCGATGCCGACGTGAGTGCGGCCGTCGAGAACGGCCACGGGCTCCTCGAGCTTCTGCCCGATGAGCGCCGGGTTCGGATGCGAGAACCGCACGCCGTTGCGATCGGTCACGACGACGTAGCTGGCGCCGGTCGCCTTGCGCACCTGCTCGGCCAACGTGCGGATGCTGTGCTGCGGGTCGCCCTTCGCCACGTCGTCGATGATCTGCGGCATCTGCGCCACCGAGGAGGCGACGGCCAGCGATCGCTGCTGGTACTGCTCGTCGACGGTTGCGCTGCTGATCTGCGCGTACACGATCGCGCCGATCGCGCTGGTGACGATGAGGATGCACAGCACCCAGACCAGGATCTGGGTGGCGAGCGGCCATGATCGCCAAGGCATCCGTGTCGTCGTCGACATAGCCGCTATTTTCCTGGTTCCGTTTGGGAAGTGACTGGTCGTGGGTGAAAGGCTGCCGCGAGCGAGCAAAGCGGGCCGAGAGGTGCCCTCCCTCGGCCCGCAGTGCTCCAGTTACCTCAGCCGTTCGCTCCGGCGGGGGTCGTCGTGGTCTTGAAGCCCTCCAGTTTGTTGGCGGCCTCGGCGTACTTGTTCGTGAACGTGTCGGCGTACGTGATCTTCGAGGTGTCGACGCCGAGCGTCTTCTCCATGTTGAAGATCACCTTGGGACCACCGGCCGGCATGATGCCGTCCGGCAGGAACTGGCCCTTGTCGGTGGTCAGTCCGGCGATGTACTGCTGCTTGGTGATCGTCGCGTTCTGCACGAAGTCCGACGGCAGCTTGTTCGCGATGTCGGCGGCCGAGTGGCTGCTGATCCAGTGCATCGTGGCCACGAGTGCGTCGACCACCTTCTGGGCGGCATCCTGGTGCGACTTCACCCAATCGGCACGGGCGAGCAGACCCGCTGCCGGCCATGCCCCGCGGAGCGCCTTCTGGGCGCCCTTCGTGGTGGCCAGGTCGACCGCCGTGGTCGCGAGGTTCTTGGACTCGAGCGCACCGACGGTCGGCTGCGTCGTCATGACACAGTCGGCGGAGCCGCGCTGGATGGCCGCGATCGCGGTCGAGCCGGCCCCCACCGCGAGCGTGTGGTAGTCCGTCTTGGAGATGCCGTGCTGCGATGCCAGGAACTGGGTCAGCTCATCCGTTCCCGATCCGAGGTCGGTGACGCCGAGCGTCTTGCCCTTGAAGTCGGCCGCCGAGTGCACGCCGCTCTTCGTTCCGCACATCTCGCGTTCGCCAGGAGCGCCGGAGAGCTGAACGAGATTGATGACGTCCTTGCCCTTGGCCTGGAAGTCGACGGTGTGGATGTACCACGCGCCCGCCATGTCCACCTGGCCGGATGCCATGGCATCCTCGGCGCCGACGCCGCCGTTCTGCTCGGTGGACAGCTCGACGTTCACTCCGTACTTCTTGTAGAAGCCGAGGTTCTGCGCCAGCTGGTACGGCAGGTAGATCTGCTTGTCGATGCCGCCGACCATGAGCTTCACGGTGGGGACGGACTTTGCTGCAGGGCTGGAACCGCCCGATCCGCTGTTTCCGTTGCTGCTGCAGGCGGCGAGGCCGAGCGCCAATGCTCCGGCCGCAGCCACTGCCAACACCTTGCGTGCGTGCATGTGAGTGCTTTCCTTTCGTCGTGGCCGATTCCGGCCGAGGTGGTGCGAGGGTGGGGGAGTTCAGATGGCCTGCTGCGTCTCTGAACGGTTCGGGGGCCGCCAGCGCAGCAGCACGCGTTCGAGCTGCGTGATGAGGTACTCGGCCACGAGGGTGACGACGGCGATGATCGCCATGCAGGCGAACACCGTGTCCGGATCGAAGTTGCCCGACGCCTGCGTGATGATCAGGCCCATGCCCTTCTGGGCGCCGAGCACCTCGGCGACGAGCGCACCAATGATCGCGAAGCCGAACGCGGTGTGCAGGCTCGCGATGATCCACGTCATGGCCGACGGGATCGTCACGTGACGCGCGACCTGCAACGGTGAGGCGCCGAGTACACGAACGTTCGCGACCAGGTTCTGGTCGACCTCACGCACGCCCTGGAAGGCGTTGAAGAAGACCACGAAGAACACCAGCACCGCGGCGAGCAGCACCTTGGGGAACATCCCGAGTCCGAATGCGACCACGAAGATCGCGCCGAGCAGGATGCGGGGGATCGAGTTCACGACCTTGATGTACGGTCCGAAGACCGAGGCGAGGTACCGGTTCGAGCCGAGCACGATTCCGAAGAGGACGCCCGCGGCCGTACCGAGCAGGAAGCCGAGGAGCGCCTCCTGCACGGTGATCCAGAGGTTCTCCCAGATCGAACCGAACGCCGTGCCCTGCGTGAAGAGCTTGACGAGGCTGTTCCAGATTCCCGATGGCTGCCCGTAGAAGAACTTGTCGACCCAGCCGAGCTGCGTGCACAGTTGCCAGCCGCCGATGACGAAGACGAGGAGTGCCGCCCGGCCGATCCAGACCCACATGGTGCGCCTGCTGCGCGCACGTCGGGCGGATGCCTGCAGGGCCACCTCGTCCGGAGGGATCACGTAGTAGCCGGCGTGCTGGGCTGTTGTGGCGCTCATGCCGCGACCCCCGTCGTCTGCTCGTATGCCCTGGTGACCTCTTCTTTGAGTGACTCCCATATCCGCCCCTGGATCTCCAAAAAGCGCTGCTCGTGCCTGATCTCCTGCACGTCGCCGCGAGGCCGGGGCAGGTCGACCTGGAAGACGTCCTTCACGGTGCCCGGGCTGCTGGTCATGATCACGACCTTGTCGGCGAGCGCAACGGCCTCGTCCAGGTCGTGGGTGATGAAGAGAACGGATGGCCGCAACTGCTCCCACAGCTGCAGCAGCTCCGTCTGCATGATCGCCTTGGTCTGCACGTCGAGCGCTCCGAAGGGCTCGTCCATGAGCAGGATGCGCGGGTTGTTGATCAGCGCGGCCGCCATGGCGACGCGCTTGCGCATTCCGCCGGAGAGCTGGTGCGGGTACCGGTCCTCGAAGCCGGCCAGTCCGACCCGGCGCAGCCAGTCCAGCGCGAGCGCTGTTGCCTCGGCCTTCGGGGTGCCGAGCAGGGTCGGTCCGATCATCACGTTGCCGAGCACGGTCTTCCACGGGAAGAGCGAGTCGGCCTGGAACATGTAGCTGACGCCGTTCGTGATGCCGTCGACCAGCTTGTCGCCGACGCGGACACCGCCTGCGCTGGGCTTCTCGAGCCCGGAGACCTGTGCCAGCGTCGTGGACTTGCCGCATCCCGTCGGTCCCACGATGGCGCAGAACTCGCCGGGCTCGACGGTCAGCGTGACGTCGCGGATGGCGGTGAAGGGCTCGCCCTTCGGGGTGAGGAACCGTTTGGTCAGTCCCTGGATCTCGATGCGTGCCGCGTCTTCGGTTGCGATCGGAGCGCGGTCGCGGCGAGGAGTGCGTTCACTCATCAGTCCAGACCTCTCTGTCTTTTAGGTGATGGACCATGGTGTGCGAACTCAAGTGAGCTTGTCTCGCTTGTGCGCCATAGCCGTCGATTAACGCGTTTCGCACCGTTTTGCGCGTTCTGCTCACCAGCGCGTGGTGCGCCTCGTCAACCCCTGGAATCCGGCTCGCCGGCGAGCGAGCGTGCCATCATGACTGACACATCGAACTCGCAAGGCAGCGATCTGCCCACGCCGCCCGGGCACGTCGATCCGGGAAGCAGCGACCCGCAGGATCCGGTGCAGCCCGGCGGTCCGGTTCCGCCCGGCGCGCCCTCAGGCCCTGGCGGGCCGACCGAGCCGGACATCACGCCGGATCAGCCGAACCAGCCGGGCGGTCCGGGTGTCCCATCCCCCGAACCGAACCCGCCGTCGCCATCAGAGCCGACGATCCCCACACCCACCGAGTCGACCGTGCCGAGCCCGGCCGAGCCAATGCCGGGCGCGCCGGATGCCCCGAACCCGGGCGTACCCGACCTCACTGGCGCTGGGTCGGCGGCCTCCGCTTCGAGCGACTCGTCGCTGGGCAGCCCCGTGGCCGACAGCAACGCGGCCGAGGTGCTCAATGTGCCTGGCACGGCCGACATGCCGGCGAACAGCTCGTCGTCGGCGCATCCCGACCAGCCCGACCAGCGGGAGGACGGCTCAGAACAGCGGGAGGATGACTCGGGTGGCGAGGGTTCTGAGCGCTTCGTGCGTGGCGATGCATCCGGCTCAGAGCCGAACCTCGGCTCGCTCGCGGAAGACGTGGCGCACCCGTTCGACCAGACCAACGGCATCCTCGACCAGCTGGAGGGCGACGCCGACGACCCCGAGCGGGTTCAGGAGCGGCTCGGTGACCCGAAGGCTTTCGGCGACGCGTTCTCCGGTTCGGCCGAGGAGGGCGTCGACTACAGCCGCGAGGAGGTCATCGAAGACGACGAGGAGCCCTAGGGCGTTCACTCGGCGCGATCGGCCTCGGCTCCCGGCGGCAGCGGCACGTGCACCGCGACGATCTCGAGCGCGTCGAGTGCGGCCACCACGGTGGCCAGTTCATCGTCGTCGAGTCCGGCCAGGAGCACCGAGATGCGCTTGGCCCGCTCGGCGCGGGCGGCCCGCACGGCCGCCTGGCCGGCGTTCGTTGCGCTCACCAGCGATGAACGCCCATCGGCGGGGTCGGGCTCCCGCTCTATGAGGCCGCGCGACTCCAGTTCGGCGACGACCCTGGTGGCGCTCGGCGCCGCGACCGACTCGATGCGGGCGAGGTCGCCGGGGCGCAGCGGTCCCTTGCGCACGATGCTCGACAGTGCGGACAGCTGCGCCTGGGTCAGTCCCTCGCCGACGGCGCGGATGCGCCGGTTGATGCGCCCCACCACGACGGCCAGGCGCGCCGCCGTCTCCGCACGGTCGGCGCCGGCCGGTGACGCGCCGCCGGGGGTGGCATCGCGACGTTCCTGGTGCAGTGGGGCGGGCATCCGTCGATCCTAGGCCGTCTGCTTGTCGGGAAGACGCGTCGGCGTGGTGTCGACGTGCACGTACTTCTTGCCCCGGCTGAACGAGGCGACCGCGCCGATCAAGGACATGATCGCGGCGGCGATGAACACGACGACGAGCCCGTCGTGGAACGAGCCCTGGATGAGCTGCGGGAAGAACTCCTTGCCGGTGAGCACCGCGGCGTCCGCCTTCGGCAGCTTGTCGAGCACACCCGTCGGGCCGAGCAG
Organism: Humibacter sp.; assembly: GCF_051954055.1. Lineage (NCBI taxonomy): Bacteria > Bacillati > Actinomycetota > Actinomycetes > Micrococcales > Microbacteriaceae > Humibacter > Humibacter sp. The sequence continues at coordinate 32,098 of NZ_JBQCIE010000119.1, forward strand.
GCTCTGGATCGGGTTGTAGCCGAGAAACGCGGCGAATACGCTGCCCACCGGCGGCAGCTCGGAGATCTTCTGCGCGGCAGCGGCAGGCACACCGTGCGAGGTGAGGCCGTTGTACAGCGCCGAAGGCAGCGACGCGGCGAGGCCGGAGATGAGCAGCGAGAAGAACAGCCCGATCGACAGTGACGTTCCGGCGTTCTGCACGGTGCCCGCCATGCCGGATGCCGCGCCTCGCTGATTCGCGGGAACGCTGTTCATGATCGCGGTGCGGTTCGGTGCACCGAACATGCCGGATCCGATGCCGGAGAGTCCCGTGATGATCGCGAACTGCCAGTACTCGAAGTTCACCGGGATGACGAGCAGCAGCACGAAGGTGGCAGCCACGATGAGGAGTCCGACGGTGGCGAACATCCGCGCTCCGAACCGGTCGGAGAGCACGCCGGAGAGCGGCCCGGCGATGAGGAAGCCGATCGTGATCGGCAGCATGTAGATGCCGGCCCAGAGCGGGGTGTCCGCGTAGTTGAAGCCGTGCAGCGGCAGCCAGATGCCCTGCAGCCAGATGATGAGCATGAACTGCAGGCCCCCTCGGCCGACGGAGGCCAGCAGCCCGGCGAGGTTCGCCATCGCGAACGCGCGAATGCGGAACAGCCGCATGTTGAACATCGGGGCATGCGAGCGCAGCTCGATGAACGCGAACACGACGAGCAGCACGATCCCGGCGACGATGCCGCCGATCACCCACGGGTTGCCCCATCCGGTGGAGCTGTCGCCGTAGGGCTGGATGCCGTACGTGATGGCCGTGAGCAGCGCGGCGAGGCCGACCGCGAACGTGATGTTGCCGGGCCAGTCCAGCTTGCCGGGGTTCTTCGTGCCCACCTCCTTCAGGGAGATGTACGACCAGATGGTGCCGATCACGCCGATCGGAACGCTCACGAAGAACACGGCGCGCCAGTCGATGACGGCGAGCAGGCCGCCGACGATGAGGCCGATGAAGCTTCCCGCGATCGCGGCGACCTGGTTGATGCCGAGCGCCATTCCGCGCCGGTTCGCGGGAAAGGCATCCGTCAGGATCGCCGTCGAGTTCGCGAACAGCATGGCACCGCCGATGCCCTGCACGAACCGCCACACGATCAGCCACATCGCGCCCGCGCCGTTCGTGAACGGATCGAACGCGAGCGCGATCGACCCCACCGTGAAGACCACGAAGCCGAGGTTGTAGATGCGCACCCGGCCGTACATGTCGCCGAGGCGGCCGAACGTGACGACCAGCACGGCGGTCACGAGCATGTAGCCCATGAGCATCCAGAGCAGGTAGCTCACGTTGCCCGCCTCGAGCGGGTTGAGCTGGATGCCCTTGAAGATGGCGGGCAGCGAGATGATCACGATCGACGAGTTGATCGTGGCCATGAGCATGCCCAGCGTGGTGTTGCTGAGGGTGACCCACTTGTAGTGCGGGTGCTCCTTCGTGAACAGGGCTCGTGATGGCGGCGGTGTGGTGGCGGGTGTCACAGAACTCCAGGAACGGCTCGGCAGGGGTGCGCGATCCGGCACGCCCGAAAGTAGTTGCTTGTTGTGAAACAACTATAGTCGCGCGCGGCCGAAGTTGGACCGCTGTCGAACGATTCTTTGGACTACGCGCCTGGGCGAACGCGGATGTCGGTGAGATCGGCGTCCCGAGGCAGGTCGAGCGCGGTGAGCACGGCCGTCACCACGGACTCCGGACGTATCCACTCCGCCTCGTCGTACTCCGCGCCCTCCTGCTCGTGCACCTTCTGCTGCATCGGAGTCGCGGTGCGGCCGGGGAACACGCTCGTCACCCGCACGCCGCTGCCGCGCTCCTCGGCACGCAGGGCATCCGCGAGTGCGCGCAGTCCGAACTTGCTCGCCGCGTAGGCGCTCCAGCTCGGCGACGCGTTGAGCCCGGCGCCCGAGTTCACGAACACGACCCGTCCGCGAGTGGCGCGCAGTGCGGGCAGAGCGAGCCGGGTCAGCTCGGCAGGCGCAGCGAGGTTCACGTCGAGCGTGCGTCGCCACACCTCGGCGGGCAGCTCCGACACGGGACCGAGGTCGACCACCCCTGCGACGTGCAGCACGGAGTCGAGTGTTGGGGGGGGGCGATAACCCACGGAAAACCCCCCCCCCACCCCAAAAAAAAACGACGGCCCCCACCCCCACCCCGCCGCCACAAACACCACACAATTTTCGGTGG
>NZ_JBQCIE010000120.1:0-3296 GCF_051954055.1 Humibacter sp.
GGTCCGAACCGGTCGCCGAGTCGTCCCATCAGCGGCTGACCGGCGGCCGACGCGAGGTAGAACGCCGTGATGACCCAGGTGGCCTCGGCGATGCCGAGCGCGAACGTCTTCTGCAGGTCGACGAGCGCGACGGCGATCATCGACGAGTTCAGCGGGTTGAGGGCCGTGCCGAGGCTGAGGCTCGCGACGGCGAGGCCGGTGCGGCGTCGTCGCGCTTCGGGATGCGTGGGGGTGGCGTCGCTCACGATCCCGCCATACCCACGGATCCGATCGTAGTCAGCCGGGCGCGAACGTTCGGCGCGCCCGGGCTCACGCCCACCCCGAAGCGACACTAGGTGTATGCGACGAGACCTGGTGCCATACGCCTAGCCTCGGCGCATACGCCCAGTCTCACCGGAGGTCGTGCCGTACCGGAGGTGGTGCCGCACCGGCCGGGCACCGGTCCGCCGGTGGGACGGGCGGCCCCCGAGCGAGCACACAGGGCGCACCACCTAACCTGGAACGGTGAACGACGTGCTGCATCCGACTGTTCGCCCCCGACGTCTCCGCACCACAGCCGCCATGCGCCGCCTGACCGCCGAGACGCGGCTGCACCCCGCCGAGCTGATCCTGCCGGTCTTCGTGCGCGAGGGCATCCGCGAGCCTCAGCCGATCGTCTCGATGCCCGGTGTCGTACAGCACACTCTCGACAGCCTGAAGGGCGCGGTGAATGAGGCGGCCGAGGCCGGCATCGGCGGCATCATGCTCTTCGGCGTGCCAGAGACGCGGGATGCCGTGGGCAGCGGCGCGACCGACGCCGACGGCATCCTCAACGTGGCGACCCGAGCGGCGGTTGGCGAGGCCGGCGACGCGCTGGTGGTGCAGACCGACCTCTGTCTCGACGAGTTCACCGATCACGGCCACTGCGGAGTTCTGGATGCCGCTGGCCGCGTCGACAACGACGCCACCCTCGAGCGCTACCGCGACATGGCGCTGGCGCAGGCGGATGCCGGCTCGCAGATCCTGGGCCTCAGCGGGATGATGGATGGCCAGGTCGCGGCGGTGCGCGACGCGCTCGACGGGGAAGGGTTCACCGACACCGCCGTGCTCGCATACGCCGCGAAGTATGCGTCCGGCTTCTACGGACCGTTCCGAGAAGCGGTGGACTCGCAGCTGCAGGGCGATCGGCGCAGCTACCAGCAGGATCCGGCCAACCGACGCGAGGGTCTGCGCGAGGCACGGCTCGACCTCGACGAGGGTGCGGACATCCTCATGGTCAAGCCCGCCATGTCCTACCTCGATGTGCTCAGCGACGTGGCGGAGATCAGTGATATTCCCGTGTGGGCATATCAGGTCAGCGGCGAGTATTCGATGCTCGAGGCGGCCGCGGCCAACGGATGGATCGATCGCGATCGCGCCGTGCTGGAGACGCTGACGAGCATCCGTCGCGCCGGCGCCGATGCGGTGCTGACGTACTGGGCTGTCGAGGTCGCGAGGTGGCTGAGGTGAGCCACGGCGACGCCAACGACCGCGAGTTCGAACGCGCGCAGCGCGTGATCCCCGGCGGGGTCAACTCTCCGGTGCGTGCGTTCCGCTCCGTCGGCGGTGCCCCGCGCTTCCTCGTGGCGGCGAGCGGACCGTACGTGACCGACGTCGACGGCCGCGAGTACGTCGACCTCGTGGCCTCATGGGGCCCGGCGATTCTCGGGCACGCTCATCCCGAGGTCGTGGCAGCGGTGCAGGATGCCGCGGCTCGCGGACTGAGCTTCGGCGCGTCGACGCCGGCCGAGTCCGACCTCGCCGAACTCGTGATCGATCGGCTCTCGGTCACGCCCGGCGCGCACCAGCTGCCGGGACGCTCGCTCGTGACGACGCGCCTCATCGACGAACTGCGCCTGGTCTCGACCGGCACCGAGGCGACAATGACGGCCATCCGGCTCGCTCGCGGGTTCACCGGCCGCGACCTGATCGTGAAGTTCTCGGGTCTCTATCACGGCCACTCCGACGGCCTGCTTGCGGATGCCGGCAGTGGGCTGGCAACGCTCGCGCTGCCTGCGTCCGCCGGCGTTCCCGCTCCGATCGCGGCGCAGACCGTCGTGATCCCCTACAACGATCGCGACGCGGTGCGTGAGGTCTTCGCAGAGCACGGACCGCGCATCGCCGCGATCATCGCCGAGGCGGCTCCCGCGAACATGGGCGTCGTGCCGCCGGCGCCCGGATTCAATCAGTTCCTCGCCGACACGGCCCACGCGAACGGTGCGCTGCTCATCCTCGACGAGGTGCTCACCGGCTTTCGCGTCGGCCCCGCCGGCTACTGGGGTGAGACAGCGTTCACCATCCGCGAGGAAGGCGACGGCAGCCGCACGCTCGTCTCGCCGACGTACCTGCCCGACATCGTGACCTTCGGTAAGGTCATCGGCGGCGGGATGCCCCTTGCGGCACTCGGCGCCCGCCGCGAGATCATGGAGCGGCTCGCCCCCGTCGGACCGGTCTACCAGGCGGGCACGCTCTCCGGGAACCCGGTCGCCGTCGCCGCGGGGCTCGCCACGCTGCGTCTCGCGGATGCGGACGTCTACGCGCGTCTCGACCACGTGGCGGCGGTCATCTCCGGCGCCGTGGACGATGCCCTGACGGCATGCGGTGTTCCGCACGTCGTCTCGCGCGCCGGAAACCTGTTCAGCATCCAGTTCCGCGACACTCCGGCGGTCGACTACGCGGGCGTGCAGGCACAGGATGCCTACCGCTACGGCCCGTTCTTCCACGCGATGCTCGACGCAGGCGTCTCACTGCCGCCGAGCGTGTTCGAGGCCTGGTTCGTCACGGCCGCGCACGACGACGAAGCCGTCAACCGCGTGCTCGACGCGCTGCCCGCGGCCGCTCGGGCCGCAGCATCCGCTCGCCCCGAGTAGCTCGCTCCGCCGAGACTAGGGATGCCGCGCCGACGCTACGGTCGTTGTCCGCAGTCTCGCCGCGGAAGTCGTAGTGTCGCCGGCGAGTCCGTAGTCTCGACGTCGAGTTCGTAGTCTCGGGGTCGCGGCCCGGTGCGGGCGAGCGCCGTCTACCGCATCACCTGCTCACCGGTTCAAGTCGCTAAGTCTGCCCTTTTGGATGCCTCAAAACGGCAGACTTCGCGACTTGAAGCGCGCACCGCGCATACGCAAAGGGGCCGCCCGCGCGAACGCGGACGGCCCCGGTGTGACGCGCGAGACTACTGGTTGGCCTTGGCCAGCTGCTCGAGAGTCGAGTTGTTGGAGTACGCGGTGACGGCGTTCTCCTTGGTGACCAGGATCGGCGTGAGCGCCTTGTACGGAACGGTG